>DAORCZ010000551.1:0-5894 GCA_035345735.1 Pseudomonadota bacterium
GGAGAACTGGTTCGCAAGACCGTGCCTGACATTGGGGCGGGATATTCCTAAAGGACAGGCGGCCTTGGCAAGCGTTAAAGACGACTGACGGAGCGTCTGGGGGGCATCGAGTCGAGGCGCGACGTGCGGCTAGGGGCCCATGGGGGGGCGGCCCGCGGGCGGGGGAGGGAGCGCGGCGGGCGACTACGCCGGACCGTTGCTGAGCAGCTGCCGCAGGCTCAGCGTCTGCTCGGGGCCCAGCAGCTGACCGACGCGCTCCCAGACCGGATCGACCTCGGGATGAAACAGAAAGTGACGGAAGCGGCGATCGCGGGTCGCGACTTCCGACGCTGTGAGGCCGAAGCGTGCCGGCTGCAAGCGGTCGTCGGCGAGTAGCGTCAGGAAGCGATCTACGTAGGCCTGCAGCGGCTGCCGCAGGGCGCGGAAGGCCGCCTCGTCGGCGTGATGGACCAGCGACCAGGGATCGAGCATGGCGCGCAGACTGGTCGGCAGGCTGGCCGGCGACAGGCCAGGAATCGCGAGCGCTGCTTGGTGCACCGGCGTCAGGGGCTCGTACACCGCCTGCACATAGTCGAAGTGGGCGGGCAGATCGACGCGCGACAGCAGGCACAGGTGGGTGGCGTAGCTGGTTCCGCTGTGCACCGCATCGAAGGTGAAGTGGGGCACCACGCTGTGCGGTGCGGTGGCCGCGAACAGCATGTGCGAGTCGAGCTGAAACTGCGGCACCACCAGGCTCACCTGGACCAGCATCTGCACCGCAGCATCGGCGGTCGCCGGGCAGAACAGGCGGGCGCGGCCGACCTCGCCCATGCGACTGTGCAGGGTCTTTAGCGGGTGATCCTGCAGCTTGAGGTCAAGCGCGGTGGCGATCCGTTTGAGGGCTTCATCCGAGAGCAGCTGAGGCAGGGACATCGGCGTGTCTCCAATCGGCAAGAGAGACGGATTGAGTGGGCGAGGGCGGGCTGCCCCGTCTACGCATGAGCGACGCAGCCAGGGTGAGCTCGACCGTGCAAGTCGAGCTACAGCGCATCGGTTACCAGCTGCGATGGTTCGGTGATTCGTCGATAGCTGCGCCCCGCCCGATCGTAGACGTACAGCGGCCCGGTGCGTGCGAGCTCGATGCCGTCATCGATCAGAGTCTGCTTCTTGAACTTCAAGGTCTCGGTCGTGGGTAGCTCGTGGACCAGCCGCAGAAAGCGGGGCTGCGCTGCGCTGATCAGGTGCTGATCGACCAGCTCGAAGCAGGCGGCGGGGTCGAACTCCGCCCCGGGGCGCAGGACCAACGCCGCCATCCCGGCCCGCCCTTCGTGACCCGGCACGCGGACGCCGTAGACCGTGCACATCGCGACGGCGGGAAGCTGGCTGAGCACCGCGGCGACCTGCTCGGTCGAGACGTTTTCGCCTTTCCAGCGGAAGGTGTCGCCAACGCGATCGACGAACCAGAAGTCGCCGTCTTCGTCCTCGCGCAAGAGGTCGCCGCTGACAAACCAGGCATCGCCGGGCCGGCGCACATCGCGCAGGATCTTGGCCTGCGTGGCGGCGTCATCGGTGTAGCCATCGAAGCGCGACAGCGGGTTGTGGGCGGCGATCTCGACGAGCAGCATGCCTGGTTGGCCCACCGCGACCGGCAAGACCAACCCTCGCTCGTCGCGCAGGATGCGCTCGGCGGCGGGGTCGTACTGCGCCAGGAAGGTCTCGACCACGCCAAAGGGGACGCGGCCCACCGAGCCGATCTTTTCGCCGGTGAGGTTCACCAGGATGCCGTTGCCTTCCGTCGCGCCATAGAACTCAAGCACGCTGACCGGGCCGCAGCGCAAGAGGAGCTGTCGCCAGACCTCGGCCCGCAGGCCATTGCCGACGAACAGCCGGACAGCGTGGGTCTTTTCCAGTGCCGAGGGCGGTGCCGAGACGAGGTAGCGGCACATCTCACCGACGTAGAAAACGACCGTGGCACCCGTGCGCCGGACATCCAGCCAGAAACGGCTGGTGGAAAAGCGCGGGGCCAGCGCCAAGCGACTACCGGCGACGAGCGCCGCGCAGGCCGCCAGCACCAGGCCCGTCGCGTGATAGAGCGGCAGGCACAGGTACACAGTGTCGGTCGGCGTCAGAGCACAGCCGGCACAGGCGGCGGTGGCGGCAAACAGCATGCGGCGGTTGGTGATGCGCGCCGCTTTCGGCTGGCCGGTCGTGCCCGAGGTGAACATCAAGCAGGCCACCTCGCTGGCGCGTCCGGGGTTGCGGGCGAGGCCGCGCGGCCAGCTTGGGTCCAAGCGCTCGAGATCGATGTCGCGCGGACCGCTAATCCCGTCGGGATGCGCGGGCAGGTTTGGGCTACCGATCAGTAGCCGGTGCCCCGTCCCCGTCCGACTGGCGTCGAGCAGATCGGGCACCGCCTGGCTCGGCGGAGCAACGATGACATCTTTTACGCCCGTCACCTGCATGGCCTGGCTGAGGGCAGCGCCCCGCATCGCCGGGTTGAGCAACACCGCCACCGCCCCCAGGCGACTCAGCGCGGCGAGCGCCGTCAGGCAGTCGGGGTGGTTGTCCATCACCAGGCCGACCGCTTGGCCGGGGCGGACCCCGGCCTGGTACAGCGCCGCGGCGATATGATTCACGCGCTGGTTGGCTTCCGCGTAGGTGTAGGCGCGATCGTCCCACAAAAGGAAGGTCTGGTTGGGCAGCGCCCGCGCCTGTTCGTCGAGCAAGCGACCCAGCGACAGGTGCGCGCGATCCCAGAAGCGCCCGAGCTTCGCGAGGTGTGGCACCTGAAAGCGGCTCCAGCGCGCCGTCCCGGTGACCGATAAGCCGACCTGACCCAGCTGCAGCCACAGGGCCCGGGCCGCGGCGTGCATGACCGGCCGGACGGCTCCCGGGGTCGCTTCTGGCCGGGGCCGGAGTGCACTGCTCTGCGGTTCGCGCAGGACCGGCGGTTCCTGGCCCTGGGCGATCGCCTGCAGCCAGTCGTTCACGCGCGGATAGACGTCTTTTTTCGCCCGCGTCCCGACGACCAGGCCCAGATGACCGGTATCGACGACCACCCCGCGGCAGGCATCGTGCGGCAGCACCTTTTCGATGGCCCGCACGCTTTCGGCCCGCGCGACCTGATCGCGCCCGCCGATGAAGTAAAGGACCGGCACGGTGATATCGGCCAACGACGCCGTTCGTCCCGCGATGACTAGGCCGCCGCTCATCAGGCGGTTGTGGACGATGAACTCTTCGACGAAGGCGCGCAGCGCCCGGCCCGGCCAGGGGATGAAGCCCTCGCCGCCCAAGAATCGCCGCGCTGGCTCGATGCGCTTGAGCTCCTCTTCATCGTCGAGAATGCGCAGCATCTCGGTCATGTGCTTGAGCTCTTGGCGCGGGCTGATGAGCTTGAACGCCAGGCTGCTCAGCCGGCCCGAGACCTGCGGCAGGTGCGACGCCGAGCGCCGGATGGCATCCGACCCCGCCTGAAACATATTCGACCAGATGCCGCGATGGACCCCACCCGGCAGGTTGCTGAGAAAATCCACCGGGCAGCCCATCGAGATCACAGATGCAACTCCTTTGCATCTACGATAGGCCGCCGCTTGATAGGCGAACATGCCGCCCTGCGAGTAGCCCAGCAGGTGCACGCCCGGCGCGCCGCGCGCCAGCACTTCGTCGATCGCTTCGCTGATCGCGACGATGTGATCGACGAGATCCTTTTCGTAGATCGGCTCCGGGCTGCCCGAGTGCGGCGCCGGCTGTCCCGGGATACCGAAGTCGATCAGCCAGACGTCGTGTCCCTGATTGCACAGCCACAAGGCCAGGCTTAGCTCGGGCGCGATGTCGTAGACCTCGGCAGTGAGCATGAGCGGTGGCACCAAGAGCACGGTCGAGCGTCCCGGGCCGGGCGCTGTCGTCGTCACCGCGGGCTGGTAGTGACGCAGGGCATATAGCTGCGTCGCCTGTACGACGACATAGTTGGTGCGATACGGCTGGGTGAAGCGATTGCCGCTCACCAGCTTGGCGATGTTTACCAGGCCGCTCTGCGCGCGGCGGGCGCGCTGACGGAGGCTGGGGCCCGAGGCAGCGGCGGGCGTAGTCGGAGAGGGAGTCGATGCGTCTGACATGGGGCTATCGGCCCAGCGTATCGCGGAGCGCAGGCGCTGACGAGAGTCCGCTTTGCCGCCGCCGGCCACCGTGGCAGCGACGGCCCATCCGGCCCGGCTTCGGTGTATAGTCCCGACTCTCCTCGAAGGAGTCGCACATGTCTACCTCGACCCCGGCCGATCTTCGCATTCGTCCCCGTCGTTCTTGGCCCGCCGTGGGCCACTCGCTCGGCTTGCTTGGGCTGATCGTGCTGGCGCTCGGCTGCGGTTCGTCATCGCCGACGATCGATCGTCCCCCCAGCCCGGCCCCGGCCCCCGCCACCGCCAGCCTGATCCTTTTGCATGCCGTGCCCGATGTGGCGCAGCTGGATCTGTGGATCGATGGCGAGCGGCGCATCGCTGGCCTGGCCCAGCGCGAGGGCAGTCCGCTGACCCCGGTGCCCATCGGAAATCACAAGGTCGAGCTGCGGCCGGCGGGGGCGGCTGCCAGCGACTCGCCGCTGTGGGGCGGAAGCGTCTTTGCTCAGGATGGGCAGCGCCTGCTTCTGACGGCGCTGGGACGGGCGGCAGATACCCAGGGGGGGGCCGGCAGCACCCGGCTCTCGGTCGTCGCCGCCAAGCTGAGCGATGCCCAACCGAGTGGCCTCCTGCTGCGTGGGTTGCATGCCTCGCCAGCGCTCCCCGGGCTGGGGGTCGCAAGCACGCTCGGTCGCGAGCCGCTGCCCCTCTTTAACCTGAGCCCCTCCGTGCTGTCGCCGGCGGTCGATGTCGAGCTGCCCCTTGTCGCTAGTATGCAGTCGCTGCGGCTCGCCCTGCGGCAGGCCGGAGACGCCTTCGACCTCGGCTCGCTGGTCTTGTCCCCGACGCTGCTCAGCGAGCTGACCGGCCATCCGCAGACCGTCATTCTGCTTGGCGAGACCAACCCCCTTGCCAGCGACGCCAGCGCCTTTGGGGCCCTTCTGCTCGACGAGACGACGGGCAAGCTGCGCGAGCTGCCGTTTGAGCCCAATGGGCTTGGCCCGAAGGCCACACTCTACGTGCTGCACGCCTCTCCCGACGCCGGCGCCATCGATCTGTTCTCGAAGCTGGGCGGGGTGCGGCTGGTCAGCGGGTTGGAATATCGGCAGGCGACGCCGCTTCTCGAGCTGATCCCGACGAGCTATCCGCTGGAGCTACGGCCCGCCAGCTTGAGCCCAGTGTGGCTACAGGCCAAGCTGCGCCTCCTGCCCAACATGCACTGGGTGCTGGTCTTGGGCGGCAGGCAGCAGGGGAGCAGTCCGACGATGCGTTTGTCGGCGCTGCCCCGAGCGCGAGCACTGCCCAATCAGACGCTGCGCCGCGCGGTCTATGCCGTCGCCGATGCGCCGGCAGGCTCGCGCCTGACGCTGACCGTAGCCGGGGGGCCAACCTTCGTCGATCCGGTGGGCCTTGGCGGCGCAACGCCGTATCGCGGGGGCGACTTCACGGCGGGGCTCTTGCGCATGGGTCTGGGCGGCGACAGCAAGCAGACCTGGGAGATCGATCTGCCGCAGCTTGTCGTCGATGGCTCGGCCAAAGGTGTGATGGCGCTGTACGTCACCGGCACGCTGGGCGAGCCCCGGCTGCCGGTCGCAGGCCTGGCGGTGATCGAGTCGAGCGCGACGGCCACCCAGGCTGCCCTGGTGGTGCCGCTTATGACCAAGCTCCTGCCCGCTCCATAGGCACGAGGGGGGCTGACGCCTCGTCGGGGGCCAGGCACAATAGAGCGCATGGCAGCACGTGGGCAGAAGCCAATGCAGGTGGAGGCAGGGGGGGCGATGGAGCCCAGCCGAGGGGGGACCG
>DAORCZ010000552.1:0-5873 GCA_035345735.1 Pseudomonadota bacterium
GCGAGGACAAGAACCAGCTCTCGCATCGCACCCGGGCTCTGCTGGCGCTGCTGCCCGCACTCACGCTTCTGCGGGCACCAGATTTGGCTTCACGGCTGCCCTCGTCCTAGGTGAGTTCGCTCCCGTAGCTACGGGAAGCCAGGCGTATTCGCGTGAGGCCCCTCTGGTCCCTCCGGTCGGAAAAGCTTGGGCAGCCGGGCAGTGCCTAGGTCTCCCCGGCGCATAAAGATGCCCCGACGCTGGCAGGGCGCTGAGATAATAACCGCGACGCCTGCCATCCCGAGGGCGCAGCGCTGCCCTGGTCAGCACGTTGCGCCGCTTTGCTCTGGTGCATAGGCGGAGGAATTTCATGTCGCCTAGCCCGATACCGTCTCCCCTCCTGCTTTCGCCCGATGGGCGGCAGACCGGGGCACGTTTTGCGTCTGCCTACGTCCTGCTGGGGCTTGTCTGGATTTGCCTGACCGCTGCACTGCTGCTTTTGGCCGGTGTCTCGGGGCGGGCCGCGATCTGGGGCTTCGCCAGCTCGGCTTTGCTGTGGCTTGTGATCTCGCGGCAGCTATTTCTGCGCTGGCAGGCTGGCATGCAGCGCGCAGTCACAGAGCTTGTGGGGCTGTCCGGTGCAGGCAGTCGGGGAGGCGACTCCCAGGCGAGCGCTCGCAATCAGCAGGATGCGGCGCAGCAGTCGGACGACGGCGAGTCGCCGAGCAGCGCCAACGCCGGCAACTCAAATGATCGTCTGCAGCGCGTCGCCGCCGTAGTGCCCGGAGCTCTATTCACCTACCAGCGACGTCCCGACGGCGGCGGACGCTACCTGTTCCTCAGCGATGCGATCACCGAGATCTACGGCCAAACCTCCGAGGAACTGTGCAGCGCCCCGGATGTGCATCAGGTTTTGCTACCGCTGCTCGTCCCCGAGGATGTGCCCCATCTGTGCGAGACCTGGGGGCAAGCCCAGCTGGAGCCGTTCAACTGGCACTGTGAGTTTCGCGTCCGCCATCCTCGTCGTGGAGAGATCTGGGTCGAGTGCCGGGCGATTGCGGGCAACGCCAGCGCCACGCTGTGGTACGGCATGCTGTCGGACATCACCTCGCGCAAGCGGGCCGAGGCGGAGCTACGGCGTAGCGAGGAGCTCTGTCGTGTCTTGATGGAACACCAGACCGATGCCGTGTACCTGCACGAGGAGGATGGACGGATCTCGCTGGTCAACAGTGCCGCACTGGCTTCTTTGGGGTACAGCGCAGCTGAGCTTGTCGGCCAGACTCCTGACCTGTTTGATCCACACTTCCGCGAGCTCGCAGTTCAGCTGGATCTCCCCGGCGCACTCTCCCGCAAGGAGATGGTCCGCTTCGACAGCGAGCACGTGCGCAAGGACGGCCGGCGCATCCCCGTCGAGGTCCGTCTCAAAGGCTGTGACAGCGGGGGCCGAGCCTTCGCACTGTCATCGGTTCGTGACATCACCGAGCGCAAGAAACGCGAGCTAGCCCTGCAGGCCAGCGAGCGACGCTTCCGTCAGCTGGCCGACCTGATCCCGGGCGTCGTGTGGTGTCAGACCGGCGATCTGAGCGCGTCGTATCTGAGCGAGCGCTGGTTTGAGTACACCGGGCTGCGTGATGCCCTGCGCGAGAGCCTGCTGCAAGTCGTCCATCCCGATGACGTCGAACCGCTGTACGAGCGCTTTGCGGATGCGCAGAAAGCCAAGAAACCGTATCGCTGCGAGTACCGGCTGCGCCACATCAGTGGCGGCGACTATCGCTGGTTTCTGGCCTGTGCCGTACCGGCCATCGGTCCGGAGGCCAGTATCGATGAGTGGTTCGGTCTGGCTATCGATATCGACGACCTCAAGCGCACCGAGGCTGCGCTGCGCGAGGAGCGTGATCGCTTCGACCGACTGGCCTCGGTCGCGCCCGGTGTCTTGCACACCTATCGTCGGAGCCCGGAGGGCAAGGGCAGCTTGGTGTACGCCAGCCCGAACGCGGCATCGGTCCTTGGGCTGACGCCGGCTGAGCTCAATGACTTTGCGGCGCGACCACAGCAGTTCATGCGCACCGATGACCTGCAGCGTCTGGCCGACGCGGTGCAGAAGTCGTCACAGAATCTGACCCCATATCGCGAGACCTGCAGCTTCATGCATCCGAAGCGCGGCGAAGTCTGGATCGAGGTGATGTCGGCGCCAGTCCGTGAAGCCGATGGCGGCACCGTTTGGCACGGCATCATCTGCGATGTCAGCGAGCGCGTCGGCGCTGCACTTCGACTCAGCGAGAGCGAGCGTCGCTATCGTCAGCTTGCCGATGCCATTCCGCAGGCGCTGTGGACGATGTCGGGGGACGGCGTCGTCGACTTCCTCAACTGGAAAGCCATCGAGTACTCCGGCTTCGCTGGCACGGCGCTGACCGACTGGTCGTGGAAGGATCAGATCCATCGGCAAGATCGCGATCTGGTGCTGCAGTGTTGGGAGGAAGCGGTGCGCCAGCTACGGCTGCTGGAAGTCGCTGTGCGGCTGCGTCGCGCGGATGGCGTGTATCGCTGGCACATGGTTCGCTTGACGCCGATCGGCGACGGGCAAGGCGGGATTCGCAATTGGTGCGGGATCAGCACGGACATCGACGACATGAAGCAGGCCGAGATCGCGCTGCGCGCCGATCGCGACCGTTTTACAAGTTGGGTCAACACCGTCCCCGGCGTGCTCTTTGCGTTCAAGCTCCAGCCGGACGGCAAGACCTGCTTTCCCTTCGTCAGTCCGCAGGTCGCTGAGCTTTACTCCGTCGAGATCGCGGGCCTGGCGGAAGATGCCGCACCGATTCTTCAGCGCATCCATCCCGACGACCTTCCCGAGGCAGGGCGCACGATTTCTGCGTCCGCTCGCGACCTGAGCCTGTGGCGTACCGACTATCGCATCGTGCATCCGACCCGTGGCCACATTTGGGTCGAGGGCTCCGCCATTCCGACGCGGCAAGCCGACGGCAGCATCCTGTGGCAGGGCTTCCTCGCCGACATCACCGAGCGCAAGCGGGCCGAGCGGGAACTGCAGCAGCGGGTCGAGATGCTGCGCGTGCTCTCGACAGCGGCGACCGCGCTCTTGTCCAGTATGGAAGCTCGACCGCTGGCTGCAACCCTGTTCGATGCCGCGGCGCAACAGCTGGGCTGCGAGCTGTACTGCCAGTACCGGCTGGGCGCTGGCGAGCCGCTACAGCTTGTCGCCCCGCACAGCGGCGACGCAGCGCGGACAACCGGCGGGCTGGATCACTTGTTTGCCGAGCAGCTCTGCAACCGCTGTGCAGAGGTCGGCGGCGAGGTCTATGCCGAGGGGCTGCAGCATTCCGCGGAATCGCAGGGCAGCTCGGCGCGTGCCCTGGGGCTGCAGATGTATGTGGCGCATCCGCTGGTGGTCGACGGTCAATTGGTCGGCACGCTGTGCTTTGCATCCCGAAAGAAGAGCGCGCTAACTGAGTCGGAGCGCAGCTTTGCCAGCACGTTCAGTCAGTACGTCGCCTTGGCCAAGGCGCGCCAGTCCGCTGAGCACGCTCTGCGCGACAGCGAAGAGAAATATCGCCGGCTGGTGCAGATGCTGCCGGTCGCCCTACTGCTGTCGGCCGAAGGACGCGTGAGCTTCTGCAACGCTGCGCTCGCTCGCTTGATCGGTGTGAATTCCGAGTCTGAGCTCCTTGGGACGGTCACGACGTCGCTCGTCCATCCCGACCACCAATCGCTGCTGCAGCGCCGACTCGATAGCCACCACTCCGCGCCAGAACAGGCGACCGAGCTACAGCTGGTGCGGCGCAATGGCACCTCGGTCTTGGTGCAGATCGAGGTCACGCGCTACCAGCACAACGGGCGGCCGGCCAACATGATCGCCGTGCTCGATCTAACGGAGCGCGAGGAGCAGCAGGCGATCCGCCGCAAGCTAGAGGAGCAGACCTGGCAAGCGCAGAAGCTGGAAGCGACGGGGCGCCTGGCCGGCGGTGTCGCACACGACTTCAACAACCTGCTGACCATCATCAAGGGCTGCTGTCACTTGGTGCAGCTTGGCGCGAATCTCAGCGCGGCGCAGCAGGAAGCGCTGGCTGGCATCGACAGCGCCAGCGAGCGGGCCGCTCGGTTGACCAAGCAGCTTTTGGCGCTCAGCCGAAAAGCACTCATCGAGCCGCGTGTGGTCGATCTCAACGCGCTGGTGCGCGAGTCCTTGCCGCTCTTGCAGCGCTTGGTCGGCGAAGGCGTTGTGCTGAGCAGCAAGCTGGATCCGCTGCTCCGGCGCGTCCGAGTGGACGTCGGGCAGCTCGATCAGGTGCTGCTCAACCTGGCGGTGAACTCGCGCGATGCGATGCCGCGCGGCGGGACGCTGAGCCTGGAGACCGGCAACATCCAAATCCATCGCGATGACCTCGTGCATTATCCCGATCTGCGGCCGGGGGCCTACGTTCGCCTATCGGTGAGCGACAACGGGATGGGGATTCCCGCTGACGTCCTGCCCAACATCTTCGAGCCGTTCTTCACCACCAAGCCGGCCGGTCGCGGTACTGGGCTGGGGCTCGCCGTCGTGCACGGCATCATCAAGCAGTCGGGTGGCCACATCAGCGTCTACAGCGAGGTTGGGCTGGGTACGACCTTCATGCTGCTCTTTCCGGCGGTCCCTTCGCCCGTCGGTGTAGCCAACCCGCCTCCGCTTCTGGCCGATGCGCCGCATGGCAGCGAGACCATCCTGCTTGTGGATGACGAGCCCGAGCTTCGCCGCTTGGCGAGACTATCGCTGACCACGCACGGCTATCGCGTCCTCGAAGCCAGCAATGGCGAGGATGCGTTGCGCATCGCGGAGGGCCACCAAGGACCGATACATCTGTTGCTGACCGATCTGGTGATGCCGCTCATGGGGGGCCGCATGCTGGCGCATACGCTGCGGCAGCGGCTGCCACAGGTGCGCGTGCTGTTCATCAGCGGCTTTACCGACGACAGCGTGGTCCGTCATGGCCTGCTTGATGCGTCAGAGGCTTTCTTGCAGAAGCCGTTCTCGGCCAGCCTACTTGCCAGCGCGGTGCGCTCGCTGCTCGACCGCAAGCCGTCGTAGGCCGTCGTAAGCGGGGAGCGCGCGGCGCTAGAAGTCCGCGCGCAGGCCGAAGTTGGGGAAAAACGGAATGCCCGAGATCGGCGCGGACTGATACAGCTGCCGACCGCCGTATACCAAGCTCTCAGTATTGGCGCGGTTGTACAGGTTCTGAATGTCGAGATAGAGCCCGAGTTTCCAGCGATTGAAGGTCCAGGTCTTGTCGATGCGCATGTCGAGCTGATGGAAGTCTGGCAAGCGCTCACTGAAGGTGCCGCCCTGAATCGCGGCGTAGTTCTGATCCGTGGCGCTGCGCAGCGCCCCGATGGTCGGCGTCGTCGGATTGCCCGTGACGTAGCGGAAGCGCATCCCGACCTCCAGCCCCCACCACGGGAGCTTGTAGCTCGCCACCAGGGTGAGGATGTGTGTCTGGTCGTAGCGGAACAGGCGCCAGGGCTCGTCGGGGTTGTTGCGGCGCTCGCTGCGCGACAGGGTGTACGCCACCCAGCCAAACAGGCCGCGCCACAGTCGCTGGCGTAGCAGGAAGTCGCCCCCGATCACGCGGCCCAGACCGCCGTTATCGTAGCGAGTCTCCGAGTTGTTGACGATCATCGAGCGCAGGTCTTTGTAGAAGAACTGCCCTTGAATAAACAGCGTGCTGGTGGGCTCGCTCTCGAAGCCACCGAGGTAGGTGGTGCCGTACTGCGGTAAGAGCAGCGGGTTGCCGAAGCTCAGCGACAGCTCGGCCGGCTGCGCAAGCTGACTGTAGACGCCGACCCCGGCCTTCAGCAGCAGGTAGCGCGGGACGATCTGGCCGCTGACGTAGAGGCGTGGCTCG
>DAORCZ010000553.1:0-4576 GCA_035345735.1 Pseudomonadota bacterium
GGTGCGCATCCTTGAGTGGCTCGGCAAGCTGACGCTGCACTATCCGGCGTGGTTTTACATTCCCGCCCTGCTCGGTCACATCGAGTGGTTCCTGCTGCCCTATCTCGCGGCGCACACCATGTATCTGGGACGCAGTGCGCTGATCGTGCTGTTTCACCTTGGCAGACCGGCCCGGCCGCCGGCCCAGGCTGCGTAGATCATGCAGCGGCGAGCGTTGCTGCGGCTGGGGCTGTCGGCAACTGCGACCTCGCTGGCGAGCGCCCTACCCGGCCGTCGCTGCCTGGCCGCCGCGAACCTCGCGCCACCGCCGCTTCAGCGTGGGGTCGCGCTGGGCCTGTTCTGCGAAGATCCGATGTGGTCCTATCGCGAGCTTCTGACCGAGATCCGCGATCTTGGCGCCACGCACGTCTCGCTGACCGTCGCTTACTACCAGCAGCACGGCGGCAGCACACGCATCTATTCGCACCCGCGCTTCACCGCCCCCGACTACGCCGTCATCCGCACCATCCGCGAAGCGCACGCACTGGGCCTGCAGGTCCTGCTTTTTCCCATCCTGCGCCTGGAATCGCCGCGCAGCGATCGCGAGTGGCGCGGCACGCTGTCCCCCGAAAAGCCCGAGGTCTGGTGGGCTTCCTACGAGGCGCTCATGCTGCGCTTGGCCCAGCTTGCGGCCCGCGAGCGCGTCGAGGTGTTGTCGATCGGCAGCGAGCAATCCACGCTGGATGTCGCACCGCTGCACGCCCGCTGGGCCAGGCTGGTGTCGACGCTGCAGCGTCACTACCACGGCCTTTTGACCTATTCCGGCAACTGGGATCACTACGCCAACGTGGGCCTGTATGACCTGGTCGATCTCGTTGGCATGTGCGCCTACTTTCCGCTGGCCAGCGAAGGCTACAAGCCGCCCGCCAAACCCGAAGACCTCGCCGCAGCCTGGCGCAAGAAACGGCAAGAGCTAGAGACCTTTGCCCAGGGACTAGGAAAGCCGCTGCTCTTGACCGAGGTCGGCTACCTGAGTCAGCGCGGCGGCGCTGCCTGGCCCTGGCGTGAGGGATCTGCCGAGCCCATCGATCTAGAAGACCAGCGCCGCTGCTATGCCGCCTTCGCCGAGGCCTGGGCCGGCTCGAAGACCCTGCGCGGCGTCTACTTTTGGAACTACTACGGCTGGGGCGGCCAGATCTCCTCTGGCTACACACCCCGCCACAAGCCCGCCTCCGACGAGATCATCCGCTACTTCATCAGCGAGGAGCATCGGCCAGCGCGCTAGGCACCGGACTGGTGCCAGGCTGGGTGTCCATGGTGGACAAGCCAAGCCATCCAGTCGCTACACGCAGCTTGAGCGGGGCTCCGGCGCGGAGCACGGTCAGGGTGGTGGTGGGCGTGCGGGCTTTGGCCTCAAGCTGCTGCAACAAATCGGTTGTCTGGGCGATGGCGACGCTGCCGTAGGCGGTGATGAGATCGCCGACCCGCAGCCCAGCCTTTTCGGCGAGGCCGCCCACGGTCACGTCCTGCACCAGCGCCCCCTTGGGCAGGGGCTGGCCGTCGAGCCCAAGTAGCGTGATGTCCTGTTCCTGGCCTAGCTCATCGAAGCGGGCGCGCCGTCCGGCGTAGCCGCCGCGGACAAGGACGGGTCGGCCATCGATACCGAAGTAGCGACGCTCGATCACGTTGTCGCGCTCGTCGTACTTGGCGTGCCAGCCGGCGTAGCCCCCGGCGCTGAGGATCGGCAGGCTGCCGGCTCCCAGGAGGACGCGCTCGATCTCGTTGCCGCGATCGTCAAAGCGCGACCGGCGCCCGCCAGTGCCCTCGCTGCTCAACACGGGCTCGCGATCCACGCCCAGATAAGTGCTCTCTAGGATCTGGCCGCGCGGGTTGTAGCTGCGTCGCCAGAAGGCGTAGCCGGCGCCGTTTATCGTCGGGCGGCCGTCGATGCCCAGGTAAGTGGTCTCGATCTCGCGTCCCCGTACATCGAACTGGGACCGCCAGCCGGCGATCCCGCTCGCGTCGAGGGTCGGCTGGCCGTCGAGCCCGAAATAGGATTCCTCGATGCGGTGCCCGCGATCATCGTAGCTGGCGCGAAGCTCGGCAATGCCTTGGCGGTTCAGCACGGGGGCGTTGTTGCAGGCCTGGAAGCGGCGCGTGATCACCTGGCCACGTGGGTTGAAGGTCGTCCGTGTGATGCAGACTTTGTCGTCGCCCGTCGTCGGCTGTCCATCGAGTCCCAAGCCGATCTCTTCAAACTTGCGATCGTGCTCGTCGTAGCGGGCCCGGAAGCCGGCCGTCTCGCGACTGCTCAGCGCGGGCTGACCGCTCACCCCAAAGAAGCGCCGTTCGATCTCGTTACCACGCGCGTCAAACTGCGATCGGTAGAACGCGACCCCGAACGCATCCTCGACGGGCTGACCGCCAGCACCGACGTAGGTGCGCTCAATGACATGGCCGCGCGCGTCATACTTGGCGCGCCAGCCAGCGGTGCCGTCCTCAAGCTTGGCGGGACCGCCGTGCACATCGAGATAGAGTGACTCGATCAGGTCACCACGCACGTCGTAGCGGAGGCGGCTTGTCGCGAAGCCCTCTTTCCCAACCATCGGCTGCCCCTGCAGACCAACCAGGCTGATCCCCGTCTCGCGCCCCAGGTCGTCGTAGCTCAGGTTCCATCCAGCGACCAGCTGCGTGCGCTCGATGGTCGGCTGCCCGTGCACTCCGAAGAAGGACTTTGACCGCAGGTAGTTGCGGTCATCGTAGGTCGATCGCTGCAGCGCCACGCCGCTGGCGTTGGTCACGGGCTGACCATCGGTGCCGAAGTAGGCGACCTCGATCTCGTTGTGCCGATCGTCGTAGCGCATGCGGCGTACGGCGTAGCCTTCTTCGTGCAGGGTGGGCGCACCGCTTGGGTCGAAGTACGCGACTTCGATCACGTTGTCGCGATCGTCGTACTTCATCCGCCGCCCAGCCACGCCCTCCAGGGTCAGAAGCGGTCGGCCATCCTGGCCGAAGTAGTCGCGCAGAGTCTCGCGCCCGCGATCGTCGTATTCGATGCGCCAGCCGGCCATACCGCGCTGATGAATCACCGGTTTTCCGTCGAGACCCAGGCCGACTTTTTCGGCCAGCTGGCCGCGCTCGTTGTACTTGAGACGCCAGCCGGCCAGCCCCTCATTGCGCAGGCAAGGCTTGCCATCGGTGCCCAGGAAGGTGGTTTGGATCTCGCGCCCACGCGCGTCGTAGCTCGCTCGCCAGGCGGCGTAACCCTGCGCGTGTAGCGTCGGTTGACCGGCGGTATCAACGAAGTAGTTTTCGATCTCGTTACCCTGCGCATCGAAGACCGCGCGGAAGCCGGCGACTCCGTTTTTGTCTAAGGTCGGCTCGCCCTGCACCCCGAACTGGCTGGCACCGACCGGATTGCCCCACTCGTCAAATCGTCCGCGCACCGTCGAGACTAGCGCGGCGGAGAGCGCCGGCCGACCATCTGGGCCGAGCATCGTGCTCTCGATCTCGTTGCCCGCGGCGTCGTAGCGGCGACGCTGTCCCGACAAGCCATGCTTGGTGGTTGCGGGCTGACCATCGGCACCCAGCACGCGTTCCTGCACCGGCAGACCATGCACCTGGAGCGTGAAGTCAAAACCGTAGGCACCGTCCCCGTTGGCGCGTGGTGAGCCGTATAAGTTGGCGAAGCGCAGGCGGCGCACATAGCCGCGCTCGTCGAGCTCGCGGAGCTCCTGGCTGATGTCGCTACCCTCTAGCGGCTTGGGCAGATCGTAAGCATCGCGGAAGTCCTGCCGCCTGAGATCGTCGGAGTACAGGTACTGTCGCCGCACCTGAGAGAGCTCGTCCCGCGCCACGACCTTGCGCACGCGACCGCTGCCGCTGTCGTACTGGTATTCCCAGCTGGCTTCACGGTCGCGGTTATTCGTCAAGTATCCTTGACCATTGATCAGCTCGACCCGCCCGATCCGACCACGCTGTTTCAGGACACGATACGTACGGCTGCGGTGCTTCTGCGTCGCGCGCGAGACCTCACCCACGCCTTCCTGAATTCCCCAGCGCTCGACGACATTTTGAAAGTAAGAGACCTGCTCGCGCGACCACTGATAGTAGGCCGCTGCACTGCCGACGCCGACGAGGATCGCGGCGCTGGCGAGCGCTGTGCGGACCGGATGCTTCATCCAAAAAGGAGCCTGCAACGTCTGCTGTTGGGAAGGTCGCTGCGCCTGCTGGCTAGGAGCGGCCGCCTGCGAAGCCGAGCTACCCAGCGTCGATTCGAAGCCCACCTCCCGGCTCAGCGTCTCCGCCAGGCTCTCATCCTGTATGGCCTTCGCCTGCAGTCGATCCGCCTCGGCGTCGGCCAAGACCTCGGCGGGCAGAGACGGCAGCAAGCGCCGCAGCGACTCACGCGCCTCGGCCATGCTCGGCCGCGCTTGGCGGTCTTTGACGAGCAGGCGATGGACCAAGTCAGCGAGGGCCGGCGGGGTGTCAGCGGCAAGCGACAAGAGCGGTGCGGGTTCGTGAAATAGGTGCTTGCCGACCAGCTCACCAGGGTCGCCGGTAAACGGAGTCTGGCCGCTCAAGAGTTCATACAGAA
>DAORCZ010000553.1:4676-5869 GCA_035345735.1 Pseudomonadota bacterium
AGCTCACCAGGGTCGCCGGTAAACGGAGTCTGGCCGCTCAAGAGTTCATACAGAATGACGCCGAGCGAATAGACATCGGTGCGCGGATCGACCTGCTGCGCCCCGCGACACTGCTCGGGCGACATGTAGCTCGGCGTGCCCATGATGACGTTGCCGTCGGTCTGTCCCCCCTCCCGCTGCGACAGCTTGGCGATACCGAAGTCGAGGATCTTCACCCGCTCGCCCCCCGGTGCCAGCGAGTCCGGAGTCAGCATCAAGTTTTCCGGTTTGAGGTCGCGGTGGGTGATTCCTTTTTCATGCGCGGAACAGAGGGCGTCGGCGATCTGCAGACCTAGCTCGGTGACGAGGCGGGGGGGCAGCCGGCGACGACGACGGAGGCGTGCGGCCAGGCTCTCGCCCGCCAGAAGCTCCATGACGATGTAGGGCGCACCATCGGGCAACTTGCCGACATCGGAGACCTGCACCAGGCCGGGATGAGCGACTAGGTTTACGGCGCGGGCTTCGTTGAACAGGCGCTCGACGGCATCGGCGTTACCGGCGTACTCAGTGTTGAGCACTTTGATCGCCACCCGGCGCGAGATCGACGGCAAGAGCGCCTCGTACACCACGCCCATCCCGCCGCGGCCGAGCAGACGCAAGACCTGATACACACCAACCCAGGCCCCTTCCGAAAGTGGCTTTGCAGGCAGCATCGCGCTCTCATCATCGCGCCGCGTTTGGTCCCGGGTCAATGGTGCACAGCGTCGGATTGGGCGTCAGGCTGGCCGGGCTCGCGCCCGCTATCCCCCACGCATTCGTTGAGAGATCCGGTGCCGCTAGTCGTGACGAGGCCAGACGACGTACAGTCGACGTGGGGTCAGAGCTGGGCATCCGTCGGGAAGCCATGACCGAACGAGATCTTTGGGAGGGCACGATAGCGCGCTCATTCCAAGGACGATGCGATGCCTGGGCAGCCCCGAATTGGCTTAGGAGGACCACATGAAGTCAGCGCATCGCATGGGGCTGTGGATTGGGCTCGCCGGTGTCTTTTACGCAGCGCCGAGCTACGCCCAAGACTGCATCTCGAACCTGCAGATCGTGATCGACCGCTCGTGTTCGATGACTCAGAACTCGATCATGGGCAAGACTCGCTGGGCGATCGCCGTCGACGCGATCAACAACCTGATGACCAAGAACAGCGGCAAGCTGCGCTT
>DAORCZ010000554.1:0-5867 GCA_035345735.1 Pseudomonadota bacterium
CGCTTGGCGCTGGACCTGCGCTGCGCATAGGCTGCGCCCGCGCTGGTGCTGAAGTCTGCTTCAGCCGCGGCGCAGCCACAGCGCAGCGGGGAAGCCCACGGCCCTCGGCGCCGTCAGCACGCACCAAACAGCGCCGCGAAGGGGGGCCGCAGATCGAAGGTGACGGATGCATTCGTAGAGCCCTGCGGCAAGTCGCCGACGCAGCGTGCCAGCGCGGACTCCGTCGTGTCTGCAGTGCTCGGCCTGCTGCGTCACACCGTCGAGCGCCCAGCCCGCACCCTGCGCCCTGTGCTATGAAGCTGCGCATGCCAGAGCGCGCGTCGTCAGAGGGCCAGCCAATCGACACGGATTGCCGTCGCCCCTTGCGCTGGCGCCCACCTGTGTACGAGAAATGGGTCCGTTCGAGAGATCTGTCGATCCGCCTGGGAGATCTGTTGATCCGGATCGGCGCCTGGTTCGCGTCCATCGGCTGGCCGACCACCCGCGTCAAAGATCTCCGCGAGATCGAGGCGATGCAGGAGCGAGACGAGGAAGCGCTCCGTCGCAAGGACCGTCCCTAGCCGCTGCCTGTTCCGCCCGGATCTTGGCCCCCACCGAGGGTGCGCTCGCCGAAACCTGACTTGGCGCCGTGGCAGCGGCACCTGACCGAACGGTCCACCGGTGGTCGCAGGCCTCTTGGCTCCTTTTGGTGGGCCGCAGCCATCGCCCGACGTCGCGAGGACAAGAGATCGCTCCGCTGCGGCGTCGTCAGCTCGCTCTGGTTCTCGCTGGCCCAGTTACGGCCCGTCCCAACGATGCCGTGGGGGAAGCAACAACGCCCACCGGCCCATGCGAGGGAGAAATCGCTGCTTCCGATTTAGGAGGCGCAGTATTGGGGCCCACCGCGCTGGACCGGCAGCTGCCGAGCAGCTCCGTGCTGTACCTGCGCCAGAGACGCCCAGAGTCGATGTCTAGGGAGTTGAGGACAATGACCAGGGTGGCCAGGGCGCAGAAGGCGGGATCGGCCTGGGTGTGGAATGACTCTGCCAGGGGGAAGTAACCATCCAGATCGCTGGCCCGGAGGGCCTCGCGGACGAGGCGCCTGCCCGCGATGCCATGGAGGGCGATCAAGGCTTTGGGAAGCAGGCGGCGGTGGAAGCTGTCGGTGTCCATGCCTGCAGAGAGCGTGCTCACCAGGGCCTCGAAGCAAGCAGAGGCATGAACGCGTAGGCTAGGGCCTGCGCGTGGCAAGGAAGATCTTGATTCGGGTCCGTCGCTGGCGTCTAAGCTGCTGGCATGCCCCAGAACAAGACGACGCACAAGACGACGCATGAAGCGACGATCGAATGGACGCGCGCGTCCCCGGACTTCCAGTACAAGACGTACAACCGGGGGCACCTGTGGCGCTTCGCAGACGGCCAGGAGGTGCGGGCGTCGGCGGCGCCGGCGTACCTGGGCGATCCGGGCTGCGTCGATCCAGAGGAGGCGATGGTCGCAGCGCTGTCGAGCTGCCACATGCTGACGTTCCTGGCGATCGCTGCCAAGCGCAAGCTGGTCGTGGATCGCTACACCGATCGGGCCGCCGGCATCCTGGAGAACAACGCCGCCGGGAAGCTGGCCATCACCCGGGTCACGCTGCGCCCCGAGATCGCCTTCTCTGGCCCGGCGCCGACGGCGGATGAGCTGGCCGCGATGCACCGCGAAGCGCATGAGCACTGCTTCATCGCCAACTCTGTGCGCACGGAGATCACCATCGAATAGAGATCGAGATCGTGGCTGCCTTGCTGCAAGTGCCCCCGGAGCAGGAGCCATCGCTAGGGGATTCGCTGGGAGCCCGCCCTGGCATCCTCTGCGCTGCGCTCGGCAGAGCCATCGAAACCGCCGATCCCGCCAGGCTCTGTTTCGACGGATACCCGGATTCGAGGCCGCGCGTTCGCGTGGAGCGCGCACCGCGCGATGCTACAGCGCCCCGTTGGCCCGAAGAACGTGAGCGAGCAGGTTACTTACCCGCGCCCTCGTGCTCTACCGTCGGCATCGCCTTGTAGCGCACTCCGGGCTGACCGCCGTTTGTGAACTCAACGCCGCGCGCCTCTATGACCGCCACAACGCGGGCGATAGTGGAATCGCGGGGCACATGCTCGCCGTGCTCCCAGGTGACAATTGTGTCGAGGTGGACATCCGCAGCCGCCGCCAACTGACGCTGAGTCCAGCCCAGCAGTCCGCGCGCGGCCACAAGTTGTTTTCCAAGAATTTTCATTGAATTATGCTTGACTCCGCTAAATTCCCGAACTAGGTTCGGGAATTGTTGAGCGATCGTCTGCCCGATCGCCGTGAACTGCGGAACTTCGCATAACCGTCTCGAAGCTGTCTAGCGGGGCGCCATGGGCGAGGTCTGCGCTCTGTCTGGAGGGCCTTGCCATGCCTTGCGTGCCTGCTTCGCTTGCGTCGGTGCTGCCGCTGCTGCCGGCGCTCTCCGTCGGGGACTTGACGGGGATCATGATGGTCGTGCTGTTCCTATTCGTTTCGCTGTGGTTGCTGCTGGCCGGCGGGCGCTTGCGGATGGCGCAGATCGTCGCAGTCGCGGGGGTTGGCGCGCTGGCTCTGGGCTTTCTGCTGGGGCTCGGCGCCTCGACGGGGGGCCGGCCATGATCCGCTTGCACGATCCCGAGTGCTGCTGCGCGACATGCGAGCGGCTCGGCCTGGGCATCCTCGCCTATCGCATGGTCGCCGACGAGCTAGGCACCGACGACCCCGCCGTCATCGACCCGATCTGGCGTGAGCGCTGCCGGCGCATCCTCGCGCTCCACCCATCCATTCCACCGACGGAGAAATCGCACAATGCCGCAGCCTAGAAGACTCGTTTACGGCGTCAGCAAAGGGCAAACCCGCACCTACTGGAATCACGTCGGTGTCGCGTTTCACAACGACGACGGCACGATCAAGGTCATCCTGCACGCCTTTCCGTTGTCGGGGCATCTTGTCATCGAGGCCGGGGCAGTCGACGTGAAACAGGCCGTGTCGACGCCGACGGACGGCGGCGATGCGTAACGGGTGGGTCGGCAGCGCGCGCCGCTCGCTGGGCTGGAACCGTCGCGAGCTTGCGCAGCGGGCCAAGCTATCGGTCAATGCGCTGCTTCAGATCGAGAACGGATCGCTGCTAGACCCGAGCGTCGCGAGGCGCATCCGCAGGATCCTCCGCACCGCGAATAGCAAACGAGTGAAGCAACCTGTTGCCTACGTCTGCGATGGTTTGTCGCAGCGTCAGCAAGAGACGATGAAGGGAGCCGCGCAGGAAGCCCCAGCGCGGACGCTCGCTCGTGTGTCCGCGGCCGTCGAACAGCTACGACAGACCTACGGCGACGATCCGGTGCTGGCTCAGATTGCGGCGAGCGTGGCCAAGCTGTCGCCGCTGATGCGCGGGCAGGCGAATGACCGTCAGCACTCGCTGTCGACGGATTCGCTGCGCGCGCTGGGCGCGCAGTCGCGATCGCTGCGCCAGGCGCTGGGCCTGTCTCGCGCGCAGCTTGCGATGCACGCTGGCATCGCCGACAGCACACTGCGCAACTTCGAGATCGGGCGACATCGCCTGACCGATCGCTGCCTGGTGCCGCTGCTGCACACGCTGCTGACGCTTGCCGACGCGAAGAGCCTGCAGCTGCCGTTCTTCCATGAGCTGCGTGCGGCGTTTCGGTACACCACCGGCCTGCCTTCAGTCATCGCAGAGGGAGGCCAAGCAGAGGATCCAGAGATCCGCGAAGCCGCTGAGACCGATGATGCGGAATCCTGGGGCGACTCCGTTCGTCGTCGACGCGAAGCCCTCGCGATGCAGCCCGAGGATCTCGGCGCGCGCGTCGGCCTCTCCGCTTCCGGCATCGACGCGATCGAGTCCGGCTGCGTTGAGCCAAGCGCTGCAAGACGCCGCCGCATCGAGCGCGTTCTGCATGAGGCAGAACAGCTACAGCATCTCTGACCAGACCGTCCAGCGACGGGAAACTGTCCTCTCTATCCTCTATTTCTTGTGCGTTGGGTGCGCGCAGATCGTCGCCACCTGACCCAGGCGGGCGCGAAAAGCAGCCGCTGATCGATCGCATCGTGGGCCGTGAGCTGACTCTGATCCCATCGACGAACGGCAGCGCAACCCAGGCGAGCGCGGGTCGGGCGGCGGCATCATCTGCGCCTGCACCGGTTGCATCCGCGATCGATCTGGACCCGATTGCGAAGCTGACGCGGGAGCAGCTTAAGGGGTATCTGTGGGCGGCGGCGGACATCCTGCGCGGGTCGATCGATAGCTCGGACTACAATGGCTTCATCTTTGGCCTGCTGTTTCTGAAGCGCCTGTCCGATCGCTTCGAGGAAGAGTGCGAGCAGCTTGTCGCCGAGGGCGCGGATCCTGAAGACCCCGACGAGCATCCGTTCTTTGTTCCGAAGATCGCGCCCTGGTCATCGATTCAGCGCGCGGCGACCGGGCTGGGTGAGCTTCTGAACCAGGCATCGGCCGCGCTGGAAGAAGCGAACAGCCAGGCGCTGGAAGGTGTGCTCGCCGGAATCGAGCGGCGATCAGGTTTGCGCAAACGGCGTACTGATGACGTGAATGTGGCACACGAGTGCATCGCACCCAGCGTGGCATGGAATTCGGACGATGGCAGCGCAGGGCCAGTCAGGCGGATGCCACGTCCGTGCGGCCTACGCCGGGGCTGAAGCCAAGGCGCGCGCAGCGGCCATCGCCGAAAAAGATCTATTGATCGGTGGATGCTTCGGCCTCGTCGGCGGTTTTGGCCTGGCCGGCATCAACGGCCACCGTCAGGATCAGGCGGCCGCAGATCAGGCTGGCGACACCGGCGCAGGCGCTCGCAGCCAGCACGCCGAGCTTGGCGGCTTCCAGCAGCGCACCCGC
Source organism: Pseudomonadota bacterium (assembly GCA_035345735.1). Taxonomy (GTDB): domain Bacteria; phylum Myxococcota_A; class Polyangia; order Palsa-1104; family JAEUJZ01; genus JAEUJZ01. The sequence goes on from DAORCZ010000554.1 coordinate 4,874, forward strand.
TGGAAAGGCTAGCTGGGCGGTGAACAGCGACATGGTGAAGCCGATGCCGGCGACTCCGCCAAGGACGATCAGGTGTCGCAGCGACAGTCCCCGCGGCAGCGAAGCCAGGCGCAGGTGCAGAAGCAGCGCGCAGGCCAGCAGCACACCGATGAGCTTGCCCAGCACCAGGCCAGCGCCGATCCCCATCACCACCTGGTGCGAGCCGTTGATCCACGCCAGCCCGCGCAGGCCAACCCCAGCGTTGGCCAGCGCAAACAGCGGCATGATGACAAACGCCACCCACGGGTGCATGCGCTCGATCAGCTCTTCAGCAGGAGAGCGGGCCTCGCGGCGCGCACGATCCAGCGCTCGCAGCTGGGCCGCAACATCGGGCTGAGGCTCCACCTGGCAGTCTTGCACAAGCAGCACTTCTGCGCGCTCGCGCAGATCTCGGAAGAACGCCTGCGGCCCCAGCCAGGCCCGCACCGGCGTCAGCAGACCAATGCAGACGCCAGCGATGGTGGGATGGATTCCGGCGGAATAGATCCCCAGCCAGGTCACCACGCCGGGAACGACATAGACCAGCTTGCTGCGAATGCCCAGGCGCTGCAGCAGCACGATCAGCGCAAGCCCCAGCAGCGCGATGCCCAGTCCACTGAGTGCAATGCCCGACGAATAGAAGATCGCGATTACGAGGATGGCGCCGAGGTCATCGATCACCGCCAAGGCCAACAGCAGGACGCGCAGCGCCGGTGGCACGCGGGGGCCAAGCAGAGTCAGCACACCCACGGCAAATGCGATATCCGTGGCCATCGGTACGCCCCAGCCCTGGCGAACGCTTGGGGCACCAGCCAGGGCCAGATACAGCAACGCCGGGATCAGCATGCCGCCCAGCGCAGCGGCTACCGGCAGCAGCGCGCGACGCCACTCCGATAGCTCGCCGTACTGAAGCTCGCGGCGGATCTCCATGCCGACGACGAAGAAGAACAGCACCATCAGTACGTCGTTGACCACC
>DAORCZ010000555.1:0-5848 GCA_035345735.1 Pseudomonadota bacterium
CACTCCCCAGTTGGTTGACCGCAAAAGGCTGCATCCCTGATGGATGCGGCCTTTTTTGTTTCTGGGCCCGGACTGGTCGTTTTTTCGCAGAGACCGGGCCGGGCACTCGCCCGCACGACGCGTACCAGCGCTGCGCGAACGCCAGGGCGGGGGCCTAGTAACAGCAGGCCACGTTGCGCGATCCCATGCAGGCACCATTGCTGACGCCGCCGCTCGGCGTGACGTAGGTGCCGTTGTAGCCACTGGCACTCGTCGTCCAGGAATCGCAGGTGCCGCTGTAGCCGACGTAGCGGCCACTGCTTGGCATGCCGGTATTCCAGCTGCTGCCACTGCCCCCACCGGCCACGCTGGGATCCAGCCAGGCGCCAGCCGCAGGCACGCTATCCCCCGAGTTCGCGCGGATGTACTCCGTGGCGAAGCAGAGGTGCGACCCGCCAAACGCCGCAGCACAGCGCGCATGCATCGCCGGACGCCCACCCGCCGAGCCCGATATCGTAGTGCTGGTAAAGCCCGCAAAGCGCGTCTTGCTGGGGTTATTGCAGCAAGCTAGCGGCCGCGACGTCGAGCAGGCCCCGTTGCTGATGCCGCCCCCAGTTGTGACATAGGTGCCGTTATAGCCACTGGCCGTGGTCGTCCACGAGTCGCAGGTACCGCTGTAGCCGACATAGCGCCCACTGCTCGCCATCCCGTTGTTGAAGCCATCGCTGCCGCTGTCAGCGAGGCTGGGATCGAGCCAAGCGCCGCTGCCCGGTACGCTTGTGCCGGAATTCGACTGGACGTACTCACTGGCGTGACAGAGATGAGCGCCTGCGAACGCCGTAGCGCAGAGCGCATGAGCGCCCGCTCGCCCTCCCGCAATCGCCCCGGCGTAACTCGTCGCGGTGTAGCCGGCGAACGAGCCGACGTCTTCGATGTATGCACCCGAGCCTGGCGGCCCCATCGGCCCCTGCGGTCCCGGATCTCCCTTGGGCCCCTGCAGGCCCGGGTCGCCCTTGGCTCCCGCCAGACCCGGATCTCCCTTGGGACCTGGCGATCCCGGATCTCCTTTGGGACCCTGCGCGCCGCTGTCTCCCTTGGGACCCGCCAAGCCCGGATCCCCCTTGGGACCCACGGAGCCCGGATCGCCCTTCGGGCCGGGGTCCCCCTTCGCCCCCGAATCCCCCTTCGCGCCAGGGTCCCCTTTTGCGCCTGGATCGCCCTTGGCCCCCGGATCGCCCTTAGGGCCAGGATCTCCTTTGAGGCCCATCATGCCGATCATCCCTGGATCGCCTTTGGGGCCCGGATCGCCCGGGGTGCCTTTTTCGCCCGAGGGGCTGGGCTCATGAGGCGACGAAGTGTTGCAGGCCAAGCTGGCCAGCGACGGCAACAAGAGAGTGAACAGTAGGGCTGAGGTCCGCATCGCATCCTCGCGAGTGAAGTAGCGAGGCACCGTAGCGAGGCATCTTGGCCGGAGTCAACTGGCGCTCGACAGGCCCGGCGGAGCCCGACTCGGCAGCCGGCTCAGAGGACAAGTTGGTCTACAACGCGACTGAGGGTCGCCAGGTTGTAGACGACCTCGACCCGGCTGGTGTGCGGCTGGTACTCGCGCATCGCGCTGTCGCCGAACATCCACGAAGCCGGGGTCTCAGGGTTAAGCCACAGCACATGACGCGCCCGGCCGCGGATGCGCTCAAGCGTCCAGGTCTCGGGCGGGAAATAGTTCGATCGACCATCGCCGATGATGATCACCGTCGTCCGCGACGTAACCGCTTCCAGTGAGCGGTCGACGAACTGCCGCAATGCCCGTCCGTAGTTGCTGTTGGCGTAGACGTTGATCACGCTGCCGCTCAGCGCTCGCTGGACCGCACTATCGAGATCGTGGCGAGCGAAGAGATCGGTAGCCTCACCGAGGTCGGAGACGAAGACGAAGCTGCGAACCTTCGAAAACATCTCCTGCAGCGTGTAGACAAACTGCAGCATGAAGCGCGACACCTGCCGTACCGAATCCGAGATGTCGCAGAGGATGCAGAGCCGGGGCTTCTCTACCCGACGGTGGCGCAGGCGGAGCACAAAAGGCATGCCACCGCTGGCCAGCGCACTTCGCAGCGTACGCCGGATGTCCAGACGGCCACGCCGACGCTGCTTGGGCCGCAGTGAGGCCTGGGTGCGAAGCTTCTCAGCCAAGCGCGCAACCTCGGCCTGCAGGCGCGCAAGCTCCTGCTGCGACATCTGCGCGAACGGCTTTTCCAGCAGCAGCTCGCGGCGCATCTCCTCGGTGTAGCGCAGGTTGCGCTTGTCGAACTCGTTCCGAACGTAGGCGCGCGCGGTCGTGCGAATCTGGTTCAGGTTGGACTCGATCAGCTCCATCACCTGCCCTCCCCGCCCGCCGCCAAAGCCTGCGGAGATCGCAGACCCAAGCTGCGTGATCTGGGCTTGGGCATCGCTGAAACGCAGCTGTTCTAGAACGCGCTGCGTGAAGTAGCCAATCTGCAGGGGGTTGGCGAGACGAGCAAAATCGACCTGTATCCCGGACAGCCGCAGCAGCATCTCTAGGTCGTTGCGTCGCAGGCCAAGGGCCATCCGCGCGGTGGGGTCAAGGCGTGTTGCCTGATCTGCGATCAGCGCAAGCAAGCGCTCAAGCTCGTCTTCGCTAAGTCCCTGCCGCCGCAGGGCTTCAACCAGCGGCGCCTCAGACTGCCTGAGTATCTGACCCGGTTGATAGAAGAACAGATCAAACAGCTCATCGAAGGCAGGCTGATCTTCTTGCCGCTTGATGAGAGTGGCAGACAGCGCACCGCGGACGGTCTCCCGTTCAGACAGTCCACAGGCTTCCAGCGCCCGGACAGCATCAAGCACCTCAGCAATCGAGGTGCGCACGCCGTTGCGCCTAAGCAGCGCAGTGAACTCGTGCAGCCGATCCAGCACCGATTAACCTCGCTCTCGCGAGACTACATCGGAATCTTGGCCAGCAAGCAGATTTCGTCGTCGTGCTGCGACACCGAGATCTCGGCGGCTGCCTCGTAGCGAATGCGCGCCAGGCCAGCTTGCGACTGCCCCTCGGTGGACTGCCGCTCAAGGCAGCGGATATAGGCGTCAAGCGCATCGCCCTGGCTGACATCGCTCACGAACGCGATGAGGGTCTCGCGCTGCTTGCTGGTCGCGCTGTTGGTCACGCTGATCTCAGCGACGGAACCGAGTAGGCGCAGGTCATAGCGAGCCCACAGCGTCGAGGCATACTTCGTCGCGTTCTCTAGCAGCTCAGACGTCGTCATCGCGATCTGATCAGCGGTCTCTGGGACAATCGACATGCCGACACAGAACTCGCGCACAAACTGACGCAGGTTCTTGATGTGCACCCAAACTGGCACCAGCTCGATATGGATCCAGGGTGGATTTCTCGCCAGCATGTTGCTACCGCAGGGGCTCTAGCCGCAGAAACGACTGGGCGACAAAAGTCAGAGGTTTGAGTCCCTTGGCCTGCCATGTGATGCCTTCGTCGTACTGCACCACAACGAAGTATCGGGACGGTTGCTGCTGCCCCTTGATCGCGAGCAGCCAATTCACCAAGGCCTTGATCCCGGCCGAGTTTAGGAATTCTAGGCCAGTCACATCGAGCTGAACCAGCTTGAGCGCGGCCTTCAGGATCGCCGGATGCACCCGCCGAACCAGAAAGTCATCAAGCGCCGCCGCAGCGTCCCGCGCATCGGAGTCCCCTCGCAGGACAATCGACACCGAGTTATCCGTGTCGAGTACCTCGGCGATTAGCGCACCAACATGGAGAGGTTCTAGTGACAGCCGATTCATCGTGATCTTGTCCGGGGTTCACGCGCTTGCGAACTCTTTAAAGCGCACATTCTACTTTGCACGCTCGCCGTCCCGAGAGCAACACGAGACTGCGACGCACAAAGGCTTGCCCGACCCGCGCCTGCATTGTCCTACCTGCAGGCCACCGCCCAACGCTGCAACGCTGGGGCTGCCCGTCATGCGCCGTGGCTGCTTCCGCTTAGGTTTCGGGCAACCACCAGAGTCTGGTCGTCTTCGAGCGTGGCGGATCCGACAAAGCGCCCGACCTCGGCGAGCAGGGCTTCGCAGATTTCCTCAACGTTGCGGCCTGCGTTGCGCTGCACGGTCTGGCGTACGCGCCGATCGCCAAACTGATCACCCGTGCCGTTGGCCGCTTCAGTCAGGCCATCGGTGTAGCAGATCAGCATGTCCCCTGGACCAAAGGCCTGTGTGTTCGCCTCAAACTTCGATTCACGACTCGACCCTAGCGGTGATCCAGTCGCCACCAGCGGGACAAACGGCTTGTTGCTGTCGTTGGCCCGATACAAGAGCGGGAAGGCTTGCGCACCGCTCGCAAAGGTCAGGGTGCTGTTCTTGGTGTCGATGATGACCGCGAAGCAGCTCATCGTGAACTTGCCGCGCGTCGTCGCACAGATGGTCTCGTTGAGGCGGGTCAGGATCATCTCGGGGCGCAGGTTGCCCTGCTCTTCCTGATAGAGCTGCGAGGCACATCCATATGCCATGGCGCCAACGACAGCGGAACCGATGCCGTGTCCCACGACGTCGGCCAAGACCAGCAGCGTGCGATGCTCGTCGATCTGGAAGTGGTTCCACCAGTCGCCCGAGAGCTTGCTGGCGCTGCGGTATACGCCACACATTTGCAGTGGTCCACGCGCGATGCGCCGAACCTCAGGCATGAGCGTCTGCTGCACGACCTGAGCATCCTGCAGCTCTTGCGCCATACGATTGGCGTGCTCGGAGTCTTCGGCCTGTGCTTGCTGCAGCAGCTGCACCTGCTCCGCCATGGCATTGAGGCGATCGGCCACGCCCGCGTGATGCGGAACATCGGCCGGATCGAGCCGCGACTCAAAGTGCCCCATCGCCATCTGCTCGACGACCTCTTGCAGCTTGATCGTCTCGACTGCGAGCTTGCGTTCTGCGCCCAGGAGCATCCCGAACGCCACGCCCAGCCCCAACAGCCCCAGCCCAATCGTCAGCCACACCGGCACGCGGGGCGGCTGCAGCGCCAGCACCACCTGACCCAGATCGTCTTCGACACTCGCGGTATTGAGCACTAGATAGAGCGTCGCCAGAAACGACTTCTGGTGCACCAAGGGCTGTGCGACCAAGACTCGCTGGTCGGCGCGGGCATCGACGGATCGTGGAATGCGGCCAGCTGCCAGCGACTCACGCACCACCTGCGCCGCGGGGCCGCTGAGCGGCTTGGTCGCGCGGGTCGTGTCCGAGCTCGCGATCACGGTCAGCTCGGCATCGTGATCGACGATACCCACCTCGACGATCTCGGGGTCGGCCTGCATCGTCAGATCGAGCTCGCTCTGGATGAGATTGCGATTTCCATCAGAGAGCGCCTGACCCAGTCGCGAGCTTAGGCGAGTGGCACGCTTCTCAGCTCGCAGCTTGACCGACTTGAAAGCGACTTCGTGCGCGGCCAGCTGCGCCCGCTTCGCCGGGTTGTCGGTAAGAGAAACAATAAGCTGCAGGAGCAGGCACAGGATGCCGCCACCAGCAACGAGCATCGAGAGGCGTTGCTCTGACATGAGGAGCCTGTCGGGGAGGATCGAGGTCGTCGAGACTAGTTCTCAAGACGTCGCAGCACCATCACTGTGACGTCATCTTGCCGGGTTCGCGACCACGCCATCACATCGTCGATGATTCCATCACGCATCTTCTGTGCAGACGGCATCGACATGTTGCCCTGGCGCAGCAGCATGTCGCGGAGACGATCGAGGTTGTACTGAACTCCCTGGGGATTCTTCGCTTCCGTAACACCGTCGGTGTACAGCACCAGCGAATCACCGGGGCGCAGCTCAAACTCATGCTCTTCTACGAAGGGCCCGATGTCGTC
>DAORCZ010000556.1:0-5832 GCA_035345735.1 Pseudomonadota bacterium
AGGTGATTGTCGTGCCGTCGTCGGAGGGACCGATGACCGTGGTGTTGGTGGTGTTGGTGCCGACGCTGACTGGCAGCTCGACGGTGGCCGTTTTGTAGGGACCGGGCTTGTCGATGTCGAGCACCATCTCGCCACCGTCGGGACGGACCGCCAGGTCAGCCGGCGGCAGGTCAGGCCGCGGGCCGCTCAGGTCGGGGCGCGGATCTTCGCTCACCGATAGATCGGGGACGTCGTCCGTCGGCAGCGTGCAGCCAGGCTTGAAGCTCCACTCCGGGCAGTAGGCGGAATTCTCGCTGGTGCACGACGAGACGTACAGCAGCGACGACAAACCGACCAGCGCGAGCAGGCCCGGCAGCGCACGACGGAGCCGTGCGCGGGGGGCGCTAGGCGAAAAGTGGACGACCATCTTTGCCTCCATGGGCGGCGACAAAATCAGATGCGGCAAGCGGCGTCAACCATGAGATAAATTCAGCTCATCATGGCGACGGAGCAGCGGCGGCGAATCTGCATGCTGGCGGGCAATCCGCTCATGTACGACGGACGCGTGCTGCGCCACGCCGAGACGTTGGCCCGCGCCGGACATCGCCTGCACCTGATCGGCGTCAAAGGCCCCAACGACCCACCTGCCGACGGGCCGGTGCTGCCCGGCGTGCCCGGGCTGACGGTCTGGCGCATCGATCGGCGACGCAGTGGCCTTGCGCCCCGGCTGCTCTGGCTGACCTCGGCGCTGCGGCGACGGATGGCGTCACTGGCGATGACCGCCGTCGGACCGCGCGCGCCGCTGGCCGAGCTTGCGGTTGCGCCCTGCGCCGTCGAGCTCCTGGCTGCTGCGCTCGCCAGTCGGGCGGAGATCTTCCACGCCAACGATCTGGATACGCTGGTCCCGGCCGCCTGGGCCGCGAGCCTGCTGGGCGGTCGCTACGTCTACGATGCGCATGAGCTGTACGCCGACGAGCGACCGGCGCTGACGCCAGCTGATCGCGCAGCCCGCGCCCAGGTCGAGGCGCGCTTGATGCCCGGGGCGGCCGCCAACTTTACGGTGAACGCTCTCTTGGGGGACGAGCTCGCCCGTCGCTATGGCATCGCGCCGCCGCAGGCCCTGCACAACCTGCCGGCCCGGGTCCCTTTGCCCGTCGAGCGGACCCACATCGCCCCGTTGCTGGCCGCCCCAGCCGAGCGACCGCTGCGCCTGCTGCTTCATGGCAGCTGGGTGGGGCTCGATCAGCCGGGGCTCGATGCGGCGCTGCAGGCGGTGGCGCGGCTGCCGCAGGCCCAGCTGACTTTGCGTGGCGGTGTGCGCGACGAGGCGGCCCTACGAGCCCGCCTGGCTCAGCTAGCGATCGCCGATCGTGTCCGGCTGCAACCGCGCCTGCCGGGAGCCGAGGCCCTGGTCGCGGCGGCGATTGCCGAAGACCACGACATCGGCCTGTCGGTGCACCTGCCCGACTGCGAGAGCCGACGCCTGGCGACATCAAGCAAGGTCTTTGAGTACCTGATGGCCGGGCTGTGCGTCGTGGCCAGCGACCAGCTAGGGAATCGCCACATCCTGGGTCCGCTGAGTCAGGGATATGACGTAGGGGTGCTGTTTGCCCCCGACGACGTCGCCGATCTCGTCGCCAAGCTGCAGGCCCTGCACGCCGATCCGATCGGGCTGCAAAAAAAGAAGCGCGCCGCCCGAGTGGTCGCCGAACACTGGTTGTGCTGGGAACACGAACGCGACACGCTGCTCTCCACCTACCAGCGTCTCTAGGCGAGAGCGCCGCCCCCTACGCCGCGCCGCGGGGCTGACGAGACAGCGGCGGCAGACCCTCGACCCAGACGAGAGCCAACACGCAGAGCTCCAGGTGACCGTGAAACATCGCGATGCGGAAGTAGCGATCGCGGGCCTCGGCCAAATCGATCAGCGCATAGAGCATCAGGCCGCAAAAAACGAGCAGGCTAAGCCCAAGCAGCGTCGGTCCGATCTGCTGTCGCAGGGCAGCCAGGCTGCTCGAGAAGCTACGCGGCGTATCGCGCTCGCGGGCCACATCGGGCACCAGACGCAGCCACACGCCGTAGTGCACGGCCTGGGCAAAGGCAAAGAGCAGGACGATGCGCGTCCCCTGCTCCGCCGACAGATAGGGGGCCAGGAGCCAGCGCGCGCCATCAAGGCCAAGCTGCGGATCTTCGTCGAACAGCGACAGCGCAGCCGGGCTGGCCGAGAGCACCCCGCAGGCCAGAAGGACCGCCGCCCCGATGAACAGCACCACCGGCAGGGCTAGCGACCAGCGCGGCAGACCGGCCGAGGGCCGCCGCGTGAGCCACAGCGCGGCAAACCCCACCGCGATGAAGTTGTGAGCGTGCGCCATGCCGAGATCGAGGTAGTAAAAATCGCTGCTCAGCCCCAGATAGGCCAGCCCGCCGACCAGGCTCAGCCCGAGTGCGCGACGCAGAAAAGAGCGCAGACGCGAGTCGCGGGCGCGCCGGCTGGCGAGGAGCAGCGTCACCGCCATCGCCGAGAGCCCCGCCCGCATGCCCAGGCCCGAGGCGGCCCCGAGCAGCACGGCAGCCACCGGCAGCGCCAGCCACAGCCGACGGTGATAGCCCGGCTGCACCACCAAGTAGCGGACATCAGCGACGAGATGCGGCACCCCCAGGAGGAGAGGCGATACCGCCAGGAGAACCAGCGGCATGGTGCAGACCATGAGCAGCGAAAGCGCGATGCTCAGCGAGCCAAACACCACGACGCGCAGCGCCGGCTGACGGATCAGCGCGCGGCCACGCCCGCCGAGTGCATGCACCCCAAGTCGCAGCCCCCAGGCTCGCAGGTCGTCGAGGGCCGCGAGCCCCAGGCCAAGCGCCGTTGCGGTGGCAGCCGATCGACCAACGGCTCCGGCGGAGACCACGCCCGGTGCGGTGTCGAGCGCGCGGCAGACCTCGCCGACCCTCGCCATCGCCGTCCCTGCTTAGCGGCTGACTAGGCCGCGGCGCAGCGCCTTGCGGTGCCGGGCCGCTCCCAGCTCATCGCCGGCGGCGGCCAAAAGCGTCGGGGCGTAAAGCGGCACCGACAGCTCGTTGCTCGCCAGGTTGAGCGCTGACACTGCGTGCTCAGCGACGGGAACTCCCTGCAGGTGGCTAATCGGCGAATCGGCGTCAGGCCAACGCGTGCCCGTGGCCTGGTTGCCGCCCATCGGCAGCACCAGCCCGGCACAGAGCGGTGCGCCGCGTTCGTCGCTGCTGGCTTCGCTGTTGCTCTGGTTGCTACCTGGGAGCCGCATGGTCAGCGACCAGACCTCGATGTGCAGCCCCGCTTCGCGCATCCGCTCGGTCAGCGCCATCGCTTGGCCGGGCGTCGCAGCGCCGCCCTGTACGACATGCAGCACGTAGCCGGCCGACTCCAAGGCATCGAGGAAGACCAGGCCGTTCTGCCCCTCTTCGGTCTCGCCCTCGTCGGCCTCGTTGCTCTGCAGACCGTCGCTGTAACCGGTCTGATAGGAGCTGTTATCGACCAGCACGACATCGCCAAACTGACATGGTGCGCCGTACCGTACCACGCTCAGGACGCGAGCCCGCACGGGATCGATGCGCTGCACCCAGACGCGCTCGATCGAGTACGGTCCCTGGGTCGGCAGCGACAGCTGTGCCAGGCCCAGGTCCCCGCCCGTGGCGCGCGGTGTGGACACGTTAAAGCCCGAAAGAGCCTCCCGCGCAGCCGCCAAGCGACCGATGGCCGTCAGCGCAATGCCCAGGTTCCAGCCGACCGCCCGCTGCAGGCCCGTACCCTGCCCCAGCACCGACGCCAGGCGCCCACCCTTTAGGCGCAGGCTGGCAGTGGCCTGCTCCAGCATCTCGGCCGACTCGCTCCAGCGTCGGGAATGTTTGTAAGCCAGACCCAGGTTGTAAAGCGGCACCGGCCACTGCGGCAGCTCGCGATGCGCGCTCAGCAGGTCGGCCAGCGACTCGTCCCCCTGCCCGCGCTGCGCCAAGATGACGCCGCGCAGGTTCAGCAGATAGGCGCGCTGCTCTTTGCTCTGAGCCTTCGACTCTTGACCCGACAGGTCGAGCTCGCCGAGCACGCGGCTGATGAGGTGGACGGCACTTTGGCTGCGGTCACGGCGAACCAACCGCCAAACCGTCTCGGCAAGAGCACGCATCTGCGGCAGGAGGTCCTGTGGCAGCGTGCTGGCAACTGACCTGGGGCCCATGGGGTGAGCATACCCCGGAAGCGCAATCTCTGACTAGAACTTCCGTGATCAAAAAAACAAATTTATTTCAAAGATTTAGCCCTGACCTCGGGCTGCCCCGGAGGGACTTAGCGACGGAGACGCGCAGCGCTTGCGTTCGGCCAGCACCGACGGGCCGTTTCACCTTGGGGCGACTAGGGCGCGCCGGGCGGCGTGGGGCTGGGGCTCGTGGCCGGGGTCGGGGCGGCCAGCCGAACCGTCAGGCGACGCTCACGCAGGACCAAGCCCAGCACCGTCATGGTCAAGCCGCCGGCCTGCAGCAAACCATCAATGCTCAGAAAGACCAGGGTAGCGGCGTTGGGCACCGGCTGGCGCTGCTGCAGATCCAGAAGAAACCACGGACCGATGAGCGGCACCCAGGCGACGCCGGACTTCGACAGGTCGCCCATGAGCAGGCGGTCAGCCGTGTAGCTCGCCAAGAGCAGCGCGCCGCCGAACAGCGCCATGTTGTAGCGACGCTTGTTGACGGTTCGCGGAGCCGAAAGCACCGGTTCTGGGCCAGCGGCCCCCGGGCCCGATATGGCATCCGGTGACGAAAGCGCGGACGGAGCACCAACGGGAGCCGGGGCAAGACTACCGCCTGGCGGGGGGGTTAGCGTCGAGGGCTCGACGACAACCGCCTCTGGGACGGGGGCGGGCTTCGGCGCCGGGGCCGGCGGAGAAGCAGGGGCTGGGTTTGGCGCCACCCGCCAGGTTGGCGTTGGGGGCGGGCTGGTCACCGCCGGAGCCGCCTGGGCCGCAACCAGAGCCGGCCACGCCACAGTCAGGCTAAGCGCCAGGATACGCAGCAGGCTCGCTCTGACCTTCATCGCGACGACGGGCGCTTTCCAGAAGGAGGTGCGTGATGGGAATGTCGAGCTCGCGATCGACCGCCCCCAGTGCCGGGTCGCTGCCGCCGATGGCGCCGCTCCCGACGAAGCCAGCGCGTCCCTTGGCTCCATCGCTGGCCAGGCGCACGGGCACGCTGCTGAAGTCGAAGCGGCCATCGGTCCAGGTGAGCAGCTTGTAGACAACATCGATCCCAGAGAGTGTCGTCGGGGCGGTAGCGGTGAACAGCCGGGCGGCCAGCACGCGGCCTTCACGACAGTACAGTCGGGCACTCTGGCTGCCGCGCCGCAGGAGCAGGATACCGCTCTTGCGCTCCATTTCGATCATCGTAAGCAGGCTGGCCAGGCTCAGCTGATCGAGCGAGCCATGCACGCCCCCCATCGCTCCCACCGCACCTGATTCGGCAAACGCCGAACCGTACTCTCCGCTACGTCCACGACGAGACGCCAGCGCTTGCTCGACCACGCGATCTAGCTCGGCAAAGCGAAATGGCTTGTGCAGGCAGCCCTCGGCCGGCAAGCCACGCAGCCGATCGTCGTCGCTGGCCAGGCTGGTCAGCAGCACGACCACCGGATCGCAGGCCAGCGGCGAGTCCTCGCCCCCGCCCAGAGCCGCCCCAACACCCGTCGCCGCCACGGCCGGCGGCAAGGTCCGTAGAAAGGCCGCCAGCTCAGCGCTCGGGGCGACAGCCGGCTCGACCAGAAGGACGTCCGGCAAGAGGAGCGGCAGGTAGGCCCGCGCCGCCGCCAGCGTCGCTGCCTGCTGCACGGTATGGCCACGT
>DAORCZ010000557.1:0-5830 GCA_035345735.1 Pseudomonadota bacterium
CGTCCCGGGAGCCCTCTGGGCCAGCGTTGGCTGCCCCCGCGTAAGCGCCGTCGGCGGCTGCAGCACCACCAGCCCCGGCATCACCGTCACCACTTGGTTCTACTCCGGCGGCCCCTACGCCGATGCCGCTGCCGTCATGTCTTCCTGCAAGCAGGATCCCAAGGCCACCTACGTCGCGCCCTAAGCAATCGGGCCGTGCCGGCGCCAAGTACAGAGTAGCGCCGCCGCACGGGATCTCTGCAGCGCGCCGTCCGCTGACTAGCTCGCGGCGGTGCAGTACAGCTCAGTCCCGCAGGCAACGTACAGCTCGTCGCCGAGGACCGCAGCGCCTACGGACTGGTCTGCAGCGCGCGAGAAAGACCCCAGCCGGTGCAGGCTGGCTTGACCCGCGACTCCATACTCCACATGCCAGGAAGAGTCTTCGGGCCGGCCGACCAGCGCATAGACGCCATGGCTGGCGACAGCGATGGCGACAACTGGGCCGGAGGCCTGCATCAAAAAGGAGTCCTGATCTCCCGGTTTGGGAATGCCCCGAATCGCGCTGCCCTCCGGACAAAGGATGTGCGTCCCGCTGAGCGCAAGGGTCGTTCTGCCAGCCGGGAAGAGCCGCTTGTCGAAGTTGTACAGCGTTCGTGGCTGGGATCTCGTCTGCAGGATGCACTGCAAGCGCACCGGCTCCGTCGCCTGACTTTCCAAGTAAAAGAGATGCGAGCTGTCACCGACCATCGCCAAGAGTTGACCGGGCAGCGGGAGAATCTCCACCAGACCGGCGTCTGCGCCCCGACCAACCAACTTTCTTCGCATCACGCTCAGTCCGTTTCCCTGCGCGAGCGCGATCGGAGTCTCCTCCATCCAGCAGGGCTGCTGGCCGCTGAATACCGGCAGCTGCGGATTATTCCGATTTGCCGCCAGGACTTCGGCCTCTGCACTCTGGGAGAGCATGCGGTACACGATGCCCTCCGTCCGGCTGGTCAGTAGAATTTGCGAGCCACAGCTGGCCAGCTCGGTCAGCGCGGACGGTGCATGGAGCGGACTGCTCCAGCTCGGCTGCCCCGGGGTGTATTTGACCAGCATCCGTCGGCTGATGCTGTAGAGGCCCGTTCCGTCGGAAACCAAGCCGGACAGCGGCCCGGGAGGAGCGCCGAGCTGGGGGCGCCCAAGCTTCATGCGCGCCCGATTTGCCTGTACCCCAGGCTGAGCCTGCGCAAGGTGTGCAGCATGCGACAGCTGAGTACGAAGCTCAGAGTCCTTTTTTGCAGCATCTAGTCTGAACAGACGCTCCCAAAGATCGGCCGGTACCTGCGAGAGGAGGCGAGAACACCGGGTCAGGACATCGGATGACGTGAGAAAACGGACAGTCCCCAGATCAACGACTTCGGAAGATGCATGATGCGCGGCGCTGATCACGACCTGACAATCGAGATGATGAAGGAGCCGCAGCGCCGCTACCTGACCACCGGCAGGGTGCGCCTGCCAAACCGTCGCAATCCCCAACCACCCGAGCAGCTTGGCAGCGACCTCTTCGTCATCGCGGAACGCTTGACGAAGGGCGGACAAAACTGCGCTGAAGATCGGTGCAGCCCCGCCCAATAGCCACTCGTTTAGGGGTTCACGGACACTCTGGGGTAGCCACTCTGCAAGATCAGGAATGATCTCCCACGGCCTCCGGTTGCGACGTGTGTCTTGATCCAGGCAGTCCTCGTCAAAGTCCTTGAGCGGCTGCGACAAGCCCTCACTTTCCAAAAAGTACAGAAGAGCCGCTCCTGCTAGCAGCTCTCCATCCCCGCGCCACGCTCGCAGTCCAAGGGAACTTCGCCGCGGATGCGGATGATATGAGAGCCGGGTCAGCGGACCTCGGGCATCGCGGAGCTCGATGGTGTAGGCGTTCGAACACTCACAGCGGAGCAGCATGTTTCCCGGCCGGATGCGCAAGGCGTCCCGCAGCTCGGCAAGACGGCCCCTATCGAGCTTGAGGAGCACAGACGGTCCCACGGCATCACCTTCGGGCAGGCTGCCGCGAACGATGCGAGCGCTGGTGGCGTGCAAAAAGAGGGCGTCGAGGTCCTCTTGTGAGGGGAGGACATCACTCAGCGGCTCCTCACGCGGAATGTCGAGGGGACTTTCCTCCTCCTCCGTTTCGATGAGCGCTTCCGCGTCCTGCACATCGCTGTGCGAGTCCGGCCGTGGTCCCCCCTCCCGGTCAGCAGCAAGCCCCCCGATTCCGTCGATCGCGGGCGAGCCCGGGTCCGTGGGTGCCATCCCATCCGGGATGGGGGCTGGCCCTGGCCGTACGCAGCCCCCCTCGCGCTCAAGCTGCAGCAGTAGCTCGCCCAGATCCTTCGTCACCTGCGACATGCTCGGTCGCAGGCCTTTGTCCTTTTGCAGCAGCCGATGAACCAGCCCCGCGAGACGGGGATCGATGCCCGGGACCCGCAGCGAAAGAGGCTGTGGTTCGACATGCAGGTGCATGCCGATGAGATCCCCCGCCCACTTACTGTCAAAAGGCAGACGGCCCGCCAAGAGCTCATAGAGCATCACACCCAGGGCATAGGAATCGGTCTTGGCATCGACCTGCCCCGCCCCCCGACACTGCTCCGGCGACATATAGGCGGGCGTGCCCATGATCAGCCAGCTCTCCGAGCGCTGCCCCGAAAAGCGAATCAGCTTAGCCAGGCCAAAATCCACCAGTTTGGCCAGCTGCTGCGACGGCGTAGTGGGGTCGGCGATGGTCATCACGTTCTCGGGCTTGAGATCGCGGTGGATTCAATCCCCCGTCGAGAAACGCGATTCCCTTTTTCCCTAAAATGGTTTCAGCGATGGGGGCACAGGGGAAAAAGAACGCAAGCGTGGGGACTATAGGCACGCCCTACGAGGGCTTCAGTAGCCCGTGCGCAGCCATCGCGCCGAGCCCACCATAGCCGCCGCCCCAACGCCAGCCTTTGGCTGCAGGCCCTCAGCCCCCCGATCGCGACCGCGCTTCCAATCCATCACAAGCCTCAGCGCCCCGCCGGCCAGGGCAACCCCTCCCACGGCGTCGAGGGCGATGGCGGCGCCATTTAGCGCGTTGCCGCGGGTGTTCATGGCGTCGATTTCGGGCAGGGTGAAAGCGGCATCGCCCCACATGCGCGTGATCGCTGCGCATGCATGTTGTCGGCTGGGTGCGTGGGAGCGCCGAGCAGGGATTTGCTTTCGCAGCAGGCGCGCCACCCGGCTGTGGGGTCACGAAATCGAGTGTGGGTGGGCAACGGCTGCCTACAAATAAACTCCGTCCCGGTTTCGGCCGTGCGCGAGGTAGACCGTTTGTAAGGGATCTTCGCCGCGCAGGGGGCCGTGGAGCATTCGGTCCAGCCAAGCAAAGGCTCCAGGTCGGCGGAAGCGGCGCAGGTATTCGAGGGCGGACTGCTTATCGAGGATTCCGTATTTGGCAGAGAGCTCTGTTTGCGCCAGCTGCTCGTCTCCCCAGAGATCGACGAAGAGCCAGTATTCAGCGTGGGTGAGTTCTGGATAGGGGCTGCGTAAGCGGCCTGTGGTGCCTTCAGAAACGAAGAATGGTTTATCGAGGGTGAACTGGCTCGTCGCGGCGCGAAGCAGTTGTTCGAGCCTTACTCGTCGCGGGACGTCGACGCGTGCGCCTTTTTCGAAGAGCGCCTTCTCCTGAGCAGCCGAGCGAAAGCCGAGGTCCGGCCAGGGAGCTAGCGCAGCACGACATGCGGACTCGCTGTCGCCGTAGATCGCGGTCAATAGTTCGCAGAGGGCAGGCGGCAAACCCAAGGCAGCCAGTGCAGGGCGGCTCATTGGATTTTCCCGCTGGCCACGAGGATGCTTTCGGGTGCAGCGCCTTCCACCACGGCACGCAGCGGCTGCCAGAAGTCGCGCAGCGTAACCATCACGGTGGAGACCGCGCGCTGCGCCTCCCCTTCGGAAATACCGCCCTCGCTCTGACGCGAAATGACGAGACGAAAATAGGCGGTGGCCTTGGCGTGATTGAAGCCAAAGCCAGGGAACACGAGGGCGTGATTGATGAGAAGCAGCGCGCGCTCGACTGCCGGAACGCGCGCCGGGTCGATCGTAAACGGCAGCGGATGCACGAACTGCACGAGCGGCAAATCCGGATGCCACAGGATGCCGAGGACTCCCTCGACAGGCGGCAGGTGCGTCGCAAGCTCGACAGCGGGCTGGCCCGGGACTTCCGCAAAGGCGGCGCCCTGGCGTCTCAAGTAGGCAAGCAGGTCGTCGTAGCTTTTCAAGGTCACTTGGTCATCCAGTTCCACAGGCGGCCCGCGCCGTTGGAGAGGGCGGAGCCGGCGCCGTTCAGCGCATTCGCTGCGCCATGGTACAGCGTGCTGGCGCCTTCGGCGATCGGATGGGTGACGGTCGAGATGCCATTCCAGACTGTGCCGAGCGGCTTTTCAGCGCCGAGAGCATGTTGCCGAGTCCCTGTTTGGCCCAGCCGGTGAATCCGCTCTTGTCTGCCAGCGCGTGGACAAGATAGCTGCCGGCCGCGCCCCCTAGAAAGCCCGGCCCCGATGGCGATTCCCGCGCCTGGGATGATCGAACCGATCGTCGCGCCAATCGCTGCGCCGGTGGCGTCGGCACCAAGACCCACTCCCGTGTCGACCCACGTATTGGCGGTTGCCTGACTCGCGGTCGTTTGGCCGTTGCGATACGCCTCGGCGTTGTTGACGGCAGAAAAGCCACCTATCAGGGGCCCCTGACCTTGGCCTTTCGGGACGGTGACCGACGACTCTGGGAGACCCTCGGCATACATTCCCTTGAAGATGTCGGCGACGCCGCCAGTCCCGGTGATTGGGTCCACCGTTGCTGAATAGCGCGAACGAGTCATGGTCCGTTCCCCCATGCCCTCGTAGGCGCCAGCTTCCCCTGCGGCCTCGGTCGCCGACGGAGAAGTGTAAATCAGCGAGCGTCCGGGTGAGTTATATCGTCCCTCCCATTTTGCCCCTTTGGTGTGATCCAAGAAGGTATCGGCCTGGGCGCTGCTCACCCCGCGACATACCTCGCCATCGAAATCTCCCTGTGGAGCACGGGTAACCCGCTCCCCAGTGGTTCGCTCGGCAGCGGAGCGGGCTTTTCGAGATTATCCCTTGCGCAGGATCGTTCCGTTCCCACCAACGATCCAGACGTTGTTGGCATCGGAGGCCCAGACTCCGTTAAGCGAGGCGGTTGTACCGCTTGTTTGCAGGCTCCAGCCGGTGCCAGTTCCGTGCGCAATCGTTCCCCCGGCTCCAACGGCCCACAGGTTGGTCGCGCTGGTCCCAAAGAGGCCGAACAAATATTGGCTGGTGGCGATGCCTTGACTGCTCCAGGTCGTGCCGTCCCATTTCTTGATGTTGCCGAACCCACCCGCGACCCAGACGTTGTTTGCATCGCTGCCCCACATGGCCAGTGGGGTGCTGGTGAAGACGCTGGTCTGGCCGCGCCACCTCGTGCCGTTGTACCTCAGCAGATCGTAGATTCCGGCCCCGGCAAAGATGTTGCTGGCGTTGGCGCCCCAGATGCAGTGCACCGGCTGCATGAAGGCGACGGTCTGCCGGGTCCACGCTGTGCCGTTCCACTTGAGGATCAACGAGCTTGCCGTCGAGTCGTAACCTCCCGCCCAGACATTATTCAGGTCAGCGCCCCAGCTGGCGTACAGGGCGTCCGTGGTCCCGCTTGACTGCGGAGCCCAGGTTGCGCCATTCCACTTGAGGATGGTGCCGGACAGGCCGACGGCCCAGACGTTGTTGGCATCAACGCCCCACACGGCATTGAGCGAGCTTGTCGTGCCGCTCGTCTGCGCACTCCAGCTCACGCCGTTCCACTTGAGGATGGT
>DAORCZ010000558.1:0-5830 GCA_035345735.1 Pseudomonadota bacterium
ATCATCGGGGCCGGCTCGGTGGTGCTGCTGTCGGGCTTGCTGCAGGGAGGACAGGAAGCGCTCGATCGCACCAATCAGTTCATCGACGAGTCCGACGTCATCGAGGTCGAGACCGCCGAGGCTCCGCCGGCCCAGCGAGGGCGCACGCAGCGTCCCTTGGACAGCGGCGATCAGCAGCTTATCGACAGCGGTCCCGCCGCCACCAGCGGAGCCGAAGGCGAGCTGTTCCTATGGAGCAAGTACGCGTACCGCGGCAGCGAGCGCAAGCGCGTCATGGTCCTCGGCGCGTCGACGCAGGCCCGCGAGCTCTACCGGGTGCGGCTGCAGCTTGGCCGCTTCCTCGACGACGACGACCAGCTACGGCGCACCCGCAGCGCCGTCATCGGCTACGAGATCTGGCAGGAGCTCTTCGGCGGCCGGCCGGACCTCACCGGCGCCTCGCTGCGCATCGCCGGCATTCGCTGGGAAGTGGTCGGCGTGCTGGAACACAAGGCACCGCTGGTCGCTGGGCCCGGGACCTGGATGTGGGACCGTCGTGTCGTCGTGCCGGCCACGACGTTTCAGGCTGTGCTGCGCCACTCCCGTCGCGTCGACAGCATCTACATCCGCGTCCTGCCGACCCTCAATGAGCTAGCCACGGTCATGGATCGGGCCCGTGCCTTCATCCGTTCGGCCATCCGCGAACGGCACTACGGCGTCGAAAACTTCCGCGTCGACCAAGACAAGGGGCAGCAGCAGCAGGCCGAGATCATCTTCACGGTCATCAACATCCTTATGCTGTGCACCGCCGCGCTGTCGCTGTTCGTCGGCGGCATCAACATCATGAACATCATGCTGGTCACCGTGACAGAGCGAACGCGCGAGATCGGCATCCGACGAGCACTGGGGGCGACACGCAGCAATATCCTCGGCCAGTTCTTGCTGGAAGCCGCTCTGCTGTCGTGTCTGGGTGGCCTGACCGGGGTGTTGTTCGGCGTTGGCCTGCTGTTCGTGGCCAGTCAGGCGCTGACCGCTTGGCTGGGCTCCTGGACCGCGTACTACCCGACCTGGGCGATCATCGCGGGGCTTAGCAGCAGCACGATCACCGGTCTGGTCTTTGGGCTCTATCCGGCGTGGCGGGCGGCGCGTATGGATCCGGTAGTAGCCCTTCGCTACGAGTAGTCGGCCTGCCACCCGACAGGAGCCGTGCTGATTGCATGGCCAAGGCGGTTGCGATAAAACCCGGGCATGCTCCGAAGCAGGCTTCCGAACATGTCGATTATCGGGCGGTATGCCATCGCTGCCGCTCTAGGCTGGCCGACCCTGGCGGCCGTGAGCCTGCTCCCCCTTTCGGCCTGCTCCGTGGTCGATGTGCAGAAGGATCGGGGTAGCGTCAACCTGGGGGCCAAGTGGGCGCTCTTGCCGTTTGTCGATTACAGCGATTCGACGCAGGCAGGCGGGCGCTTGGAAGACACGCTGTCGTCGCTTCTGCGCACGCGACTGCGGGTCGACATCACCAAGTATCCGGTTGCGGCTGAGCCGGAAAACAGCGTCGATCTCGACGAGCGGCAGCGCTATCAGCGGGCGCTCTCGTGGGCCAAGAAAGAGGGCTTCACCTACGGCATCGGTGGCAGCGTCAACGAGTGGCGCTATCGCAGCGGCGCTGACGGCGAAGCAGCGGTGGGCTTCACCCTCCACGTCGTCGATCTAGAGTCCGGCAAGACGGTCTGGACCGCCACCGGCGCCCGCTCGGGCTGGGGGCGCGAGACCGCCAGCGGGACGGCGCAGCGACTCCTGCGCGACATGATTACCCAGCTGGCCGGCAAATGATCGGCAACGCGGGGGGCGGCGCCAGGACGGGCTCAGAGCAAGGGGGATCGGGGCCGATTGCTGACATTCGGCCGCAGGCGCTACGCGCGCACTATCAGGCCTTCTTGAAGGCGCGGGATCGACGGCGTGACGGCCGACGGATGCCGCGACGCATCCTGCTGACCGGGCACTCGCACCAGGCCTGGCCCGATGTGGCCGAGGCGGCCATGCTGTCCGCCTTTCGTGATGCCGCGCTGCACGTCGATGACAAGTGGGAGGCGGTGTTTCGCATCCGCGATGCCGTTACGGCGGCGATCATCGGGCGCATCGGCGGCCAGCGCGAGGAATACACCTTCGCCGGCAGCACCCACGAGCTCTTGGTGCGCTTCCTGAGCAGCCTGGATCTTTGCCGGCGTCGCCACATCGTCACCACCACGGGCGAGTTTCACTCGGCCCATCGCCAGCTTCGTCGCCTGGCCGAAGAAGGTATCGCGGTCACTTGGGTCGATCCCGAGCCACTCGCCAGCCTGCCTGAGCGCTTGATCGCGGCGCTGCGTGATGACACCGCGGCGCTGATCGTCTCGACGGTGCTCTTCGAGACCGCGGCCGTCGTACCGCAGCTTGCGCGGGTCACCGCCGCGGCTCAAACGCGCGGTGCCGCCGTTCTTTACGACGCTTACCACGCCTTCACCACGGTGCCTTTCCGTCTTGCCGATCTGGGACCCGACCCGGTGTTTCTCGTCGCTGGTGGGTATAAATATGCGCAGTGGGGGGAAGGCGTCTGCTTCCTGCGTGTGCCGCCGCACACGACGCTGCGGCCCCTATACACCGGCTGGTTTGCCGCCTTTTCGGCGCTCGCCGACCGCCGCACCGAAGGAGCCGTGTTCTATCCGGAAGAGAGCGGTGCCCGCTTTGCCGGCAGCACGTTTGATCCGGTGAGCCTCTATCGCGCTCGGGCCGTGTGCAGCTTCTTCGATGTGCAGGGGCTCACGGTGCCGGCGCTACGGCGGATCTCGCTGAGCCAAACGGATCAGCTCATCGACCGACTGAGCGCCATCCCTAGCCTGAACATCGTCACGCCTCGTGCCGCCGCGCTGCGTGGGGGCTTCGTCGCGGTTCGCACGCCACACGCCAGCCGGCTGGTCGAGGCGCTGCGCGAAGAAGGCATCTACAGCGACGCGCGCGGCGACTGCCTGCGCCTGGGGCCAGCGCCCTATGTGACCGTCGATGAGATCGACGTAGCGACCGACGTCCTGCGGCGGCGACTGGCCTTCATGTAGTCCCCGCCGCGACTCGACTACGGACAGTAGCTGCGGTCGTGGCGGACGATGGCTTTACAGACGCCGTCGTCACAGTAGCTGGCATCCCCGCTGGCAATGCCCTTGCAGAAGTTGGTCTGGCAGTAGCTCTTGTCTTTTCTTGCAATGCCTTTGCAATCCGAGGAGTCGCAGTAGCTCGGGTCCATGCGCGCCCAGCCCTTGCAGTCGCCCGAGTTGCAGTAGCTGGCATCGCGCTTGACGATGCCCTTGCACTCGCTGGTGCTGCAGTACGAAGCATCCCCAGATGCAAGTGCTTTGCAATCACCACTGGACCAGCGGGTGATGTCAGCGCGCGCCACGCCCAGGCCCACGCCGCACAAGAAGGCTGCACCAAACAGGAAGTACAGGGTCTTTGAGTTCTGCATGGCGTCATCATATGCAGAACGGTGGCGACACAGAAGCCGGGATCTCGTAAGCTGGCGTGGCGACGGCGAAGTGCTGTTCGCAAGGCCGCACCCGGTCAGCCTGGGCCCGGTCGTCCCCGGCCACTTTGGATGGGCCCCATCGCCAGGCACCGTCCGATCGCGGAGGAGTCGAGATGTCGAGCTACAAGATGAGCACGCGCCGCAAGCTGGCCATCGCCAGCTGGAGTGCGCCGCAGGAGGGCAACATCTACGGCAAGCTGACCGTGGATGCGACGCGCGCTCTGGCCTATCTGGAACACCTGCGCAGCACGACTGGCCAGCGCGTCAGCATCACCCACCTCGTCGGCAAAGCCGTCAGCATGGCTCTGGCGCAGGCCCCGACGCTGAACGGGCGCGTGGTGTTCGATCGCTTCATCCCATTTTCCACCGTCGATATCGCCTTTCTGGTGGCGCTGGAAGAGGGGAAGGACCTGGCCAAAGCCAAGGTCTGTGATGCCGACAAGAAGTCGGTGGCCGACATCGCGGCCGAGCTAGCGACCCAGGCGGGGCGGCTGCGTGACGGCAAAGATCCGGAGTTCGAAAAGAGCAAGGGCGCCGTGCGGGCGATGCCGATGTTTCTGCTCAAGCGGCTCGTCGCGCTGACCGGCTTTTTGGCCGGCGGTCTGGGGCTGACGATCAAGGCGCTCGGCGTTGAGCGCTTCCCGTTCGGCTCGTGCATTGTGACCAGCGTCGGCATGTTTGGCCTCGACGAAGGCTACGTGCCACCGACCCCGTTTGCGCGCGTGCCGCTTTACATCTTGGTTGGCGCGGTGCGCGATCAGCCCAAGGTTGAAGACGGCGCGGTCGTCGTCCGGCCGCACCTGACGATCACTGCCACCATTGACCACCGCTTTATCGACGGGGCACAGCTCGGTGTGTTGGCCAAGGTAGTGCGCCGTTATCTGGAAGATCCCTTCCTGCTCGACGCGGCTCCGGCGGATCCGGCGGCCCCGGCGGCCACCTAACCGGCGACTGACGGGCTGGCCACTCATCCTGTTCTATGCCGCTTCCCGACGGCAATCCCGGCTGGCTGCTCCGGCCCCTGACCTCACTGCGACCGTGGGCGTGGGCCGCTTTGCTGCTGCTCGTTTGCGAGGGGCTGCTGCGCCTTTCTCTTCCGCCTGATCCGCGCGTGCTGCGGCAGCCGCTGCGGGCCCAGGCTTGCTATGCCGACGATGTCCTGACGGCGCTTGCGGACCTTCGCGCCGGCGAGCCGGCCGTTGCGGGGGAGCGAGCGCCCTGGGACATCGTGCTGCTCGGCGACTCGGTGCTGGGATCGGTCAACAACCGGGCGGGCCAGCGCCTGCACGACGTCCTTCCGGCACAGCTTGCGGGGCGTGGCTTGGCGGTGCGCGTTCACAACCTGTCAGCCGGGGGGGCGCATGCTGGCGACCAGCTAGGTGCGCTGCTTGCTCTGCGCGATCGGCTGGCTGGCCAGCCGCGTGGGCTGCAGCGCCTGCTCGTTGTCATCTCGACGAATCCCATCTTTTTTTCGCGCCGGCACAGCCAGCCGCCGCTCAGTTTTCCCTGCGTTTTCGAAGATCTCGATCCGGCCGCATCTCCGCTGTCGCCCGATCTGCAACGGCGCTTGGGCGTGTCGTCGCCGCCGCCGCGCTGGCACCGTCAGCTGGCGGCTGGCCTGGCGCGCGGCCTGTACCTCTATCAGCAGCGACGGCGGGCAGGTGAACTAGTCTTTGGAGAACACGCCACGCTCAGCGATTTTCTGCGTGCCAGCCTCTTGCGTCTGCGCCCAGGCCAGACGGCCGGCAGTGTGCCGGTGGAGCAGCCGTGGTTTTCGCAGGGGCTCTCGGCCGAGCGCTTCCGCCAGAGCTATGCGCTGATTCCGCTGACCGCGCCCGAGGCCCTAAACGCCGAGCTGACGCTGCAGATCGCAAGCTATTTGGCCGCGCATCGCGATCTGCTCACCCTCGTCGAACAGGTGCCGCAGAACCATCACATGATGACGCAGCTTGCGAGCGATGCGAGCTATCGCGGCTTGCTGGAGTGGACCGGCACCGCCTTTTCGTCCCGCGGGTTGCGCTATCGCTCGCATGACGGCGCGCCCGAGCTTGGCAGTGAGCACTTCACCGACTTGGATCACCTGACCGCCGCCGGCAACCAGGCCCTGGCGCGCCTCTTGGCCGACGACATCGTCGAGCTTGTGGCGCAGGCGGCTGGCTCGTCGGGGCCGCTGTCCCACTGAGCCTGACGCTTATCTGAACGTCGATTGTCTGAACGTCAATCCGCCGAAGAGACGCAAGGAAGACCCACGATGCAGAGACACCCCACGAGCCCCATCCGCAAGATCGGCATCACGAC
>DAORCZ010000559.1:0-5825 GCA_035345735.1 Pseudomonadota bacterium
GCTACGGGCCACCCGACGGCAAGCGCTCACTCTTGGGGGCGGCGGTGCTGTTCAGTCTGGCGATACTTGCCAAGGCCACCTGCGTCTTTGGCTGGGCGGCGGCGATCCTGTGGCTGCGCAGCCGTGGGGAGCTGCGTCAGGCCGGGTTCCTGCTCGCGGTGCCGGCGGTCCTCATCGGCATCGGCTTCGGCCTGGTCCACGTCGGTAGTGAGGGGCGCTTTCTCGCCTCCCTGCAGGCCGTGGGCTCGGGGGGACTGGGCTTTGCGGATGCGCTGCGGCTTCCTTGGACCGTGCTCACCACGGTGCCGCCAAGTGACTTGGTGCTGCTGGGCCTAGCCGGGGTCGTGCTGCTGCGCATGCCCGCCTCTGGCCGCCGCGAGCTGCTGCCGCTGGCCTGGGTGGGCTGTCTGGGGGTGACGCTCCTCTTGTTCACCTCGCCGGGCATCGACTTCAATCATGTGCTGGATCAGAACGTCCTGGCGCTGGGCTTGGTGGCCCAGCAGATCCCGCGCTGGGGGGCGAGGGCGCGCATCGGCCTGGCGGTCTTGGCGGCGGCGGCGCTCGTGGGTCTTTTGACGACCGGCCTGATCTTTGGCTGGGCTTCGCAACGGCCGCACATCGCCCGCATCCTCGCCACCTCGGCGGGGGAATCGGGGCCGCTTTTGGCTGAGAATCCCTGGTTTCCCCTCTGGGCCGGGGAACGGCCGTACCTGCTCGATGCCTTCAACTTTCGCACGGCGCAGACGCGGGAGCCGCGGCTGTTGCCCCACCTGCTCGACAGGCTGGAGCAGCAACACTTTCGCGCCGTGATTCTGCTGCACGACCTGCAGCGCCGGTCGGGCGGGAAACTGCACTATCGCGATATCCACTTCGGCGTCGGGTTTATAGAGCAATTGCAGCGCAGCTATTGCTGCCACCAGCGAATCGGATCTTTCTACGTTTGGTTGCCCAGGAAATCGCCTCACTGCAAGGAATAGGTTTCTCAACAAATGCCAGTCTGCGGCAAAGAGAGCGAGCATCCCATGCACAATATCGAACAATCATATTATCGAATTTCGGTCATCGTACCGGCCTACAATGAAGAGGCCTATATTCAAGCCTGCCTTGCGTCGCTGCAGCGCCAGGACTATCGCGGCCCCTTCGAGATTATCGTCGTCGACAACGCCAGCGAGGATCGCACCGCGGCCATCGCGTCGGCCTGCGGTGCGCGCGTGGTGTACGCCGAACAGCGTGGCTATGCCGCGGCCCGGGGGCGCGGCTGTGCCGCCGCGAGTGGCGACATTATCGCGATGACCGATGCCGATAGCGAGGTTCCCCAGGATTGGTTGAGTCGCTTGAATGAGTGGTTCCAGCGTAGCCCCTCGGTCGTTGCCGTCGGCGGGATGTTTCATTTTACCGAAACGAGCCGGCAAGAAGACCTTCTATTCAATCATTTGATTGCGTTGGTGGTTGAAAAATCCTCGATCCTTGCATCGACGCTTGGACATCGATTTCTATGCGGATTCAATATGGCATTTCGCCGGGACGCCTACGAGCGGACTGGCGGATTTGATACCAGTCTGCAATACGCCGAAGACCTGGATATCGCCGCCAAACTGAGCCGGATCGGTGAGGTCGTCCTGGACCCCCGCCTGCGGGTGCGGACCTCGTTCCGACGATATTCGCAAGCCGACCCCCCGGGAACCCGCCGCACTGTGAAGGCCCTCGGGCGATTCGCGGCGACGCTCGCGGGGGGATGGAGGTTTCAGTGGTTCGGGTGGAGAGGCCCGGCGCCGGCCGAGATTCGCCCCCGCCCGCGGCCGCCAGGCAGCCCCCCAGAAACGGGCGGAGTCCCCCGCAGTGAGCGCTGCGACCCGCTTCCATCTTCGGCGGGTCCGACCGACCTGGTCCCGGCCACCCGCTATCCCCTGTGCGGTCGGCGGATTGTCGTCACCGGGGGCAGTGGCTTTATCGGTCGGCGACTCGTGCAGGCGCTGGCCAAGCAAAACCAGGTGCTGGTTCTGGGCCGTACCGCCGATGAACGCTTCGCCGACTGCCCCAACGTCAAGGTGCAGAGCTTCGACGTGCGCCGCGATGACTTCGTCGCCGTGGTCGCCGCTGCGGACGTGGTGTTCCACCTCGCCGCCCACGTCGATGTGCCGCGATCCATCGCCGAGCCCTGGGACGACTTCGAGACCAACGCCATCGGCACGCTGCGCCTGCTGGAAGCGCTGCGCCTGCACGGCCGACACGTCCGCCTGGTCTACGCCTCGGCGCACGGGGTCTATGGCCATGGGCATGAACAGCTTCGTGAAGACTCCGCGACCCTGCCGCTATCGCCGTATGCCGCCAGCAAGCTCTGCGCGGATCACTATTGCCGCATATACGCCAATATCTACGGTCTGAAAATTATGATCATACGATATGGCACGGCATTCGGTCCTGGCGCGACCAGGCTATTTGTGTACGATATGCTGTCTAAAATCGAATCGTCCCGGACGCAAATCGAGCTACATGGGAATGGCGAGCAACGCCGCGACCTCAGCTATGTGGAAAACCATGTCGCCGGTACCTTATTGCTCACCGAGCGGGCTGCGTTTTCTGGGGAAGCCTACAACCTCGGCAGCGGGGATTCGGTGCGACTGCTGGATGTCGCGCACCGCCTGCGAGATCTTCTGCGATCACCCGCTGTGATCCGGCCCACCGGGGTCCTGCGCCCCGGCGAGGCGCAGGAGCTTTTCTTCGACATCAGCCGAGCAAAGCAACAAGGCTACCGGCCGGGGGTCAGCCTCGATGAGGGTCTGGCGCGAACGGTGTTTGACTTTCAGCGTAGCTGGGTCGCGGGGCACCGGCTGCCGTTCGTCAGCGTCGTCATCCCGACCTACAACGAGCGTGAAAATGTCGAGCCGACGCTGGAGCGCATCCGCCCCTGGCTGGAAGCGGTGGCATGCCAGCACGAGATCGTGTGGGTCGACGACAATTCCCCAGACGGCACGGCGGCGGTCATTGCCCGGCTCGCGGCGCGTGACGCCCGCGTCCGGCTGCTGCGCCGGGGGCAAAAAGCCGGCATTGGCGCCGCGCACAAGGCGGGGATTCAAGCCGCCCGCGGGGAGGTGGTGATTACGATGGATGCCGACCTCTCGCAGGATCCGCAGATCTTGGTGCCCGCCGCCTACCATCTGCAGCACGGGAGCCGCTTGGTGATTGGCTCGCGCTACCTCCCCGGTGCCCAAGTTCAGGGAGTCGCGTTTTTGAAGCGTCAGGCCAGCGTCTGGGGCAACCGGCTCGCGCGTTCGCTTCTGCGCGTACCCATCCTGGACATGACGCATAGCCTGCGGGCGTTTAATCGTCATGATTTTCTTGCACTTCAGAGCCAGCTGACCTGCGATCAGCACCCCGACTATCTATTGCAATTTACGATTGCCGCTTATCGTGCCGGGCTGCGGATTACCGAGATACCGGTCACGTTTATCGAACGCCGTAGCGGGCAGTCCAAGCTTGCGCTGCCGGCCGCTGGCCTGGGATACCTGCAGGCCCTGGCTCGGCTGCTGCGCCAGACGGGGGCGGCCCGATGACTGCGTTTTGGCTGGCTGCCGTCGGTGTTCAGCCGGGAATGACCCCCCTGCTGGACACGGCCGCTTCAATCCTGACCGCCGTTTATGCCGGGGTAGGCCTGGTCTTCCTGGCGGCCCTGGTGTTCAGGCAAGAGCCCACGAAATCTGACTATCGACCGACCGTATCGGTCATCGTTGCCGCCAAGGATGAGGAATCCTGCATCCAGGCCTGTCTTAGCTCGCTACGCCAGTTATCGTATCCAGCAGAACTTCTGGAAATTATCATTGTCAATGATCGTTCGCGAGATCGGACACCCGACATCGTCAGGCAGAATGCCCTGGCCTGCTCGCTGATTCGTCTGGTGGACGCCGCCCCGGTACCAGGAATGGTGCCCGGCAAGGCCAGCGCGCTGGCCCAAGGCGTGCGCTATTCGCTGGGCGAAGTGCTGCTCTTCACCGACGCCGACTGCACCGTGCCGCCCGACTGGGTGCAGGCAACGCTCAAGTACTACGACAGCGAGCGAGTGGGCATCGTCGCGGGATTCACAGTGGTGCGGCCGAGCAGCCTCCTCGCAGCCCTGCAAGCGCTGGATTGGCTGTACCTGTTCTCGGTTGGGGCGGCGTTTCTGAAACTGGGTATCCCGCAGACCATATGCGGTAATAATTTCTCGATCCGCCGCACGGCATATGATGCGGTGGGTGGATATGAAAACACTCCATTT
This sequence comes from Pseudomonadota bacterium, assembly GCA_035345735.1. GTDB lineage: Bacteria > Myxococcota_A > Polyangia > Palsa-1104 > JAEUJZ01 > JAEUJZ01. Next base: position 4,256 of record DAORCZ010000559.1, read on the forward strand.
AGCTTGACCGAGGACTTCGCGTTGTTTCACAGAGTGCTCTCTCGGACCGGGATGATTGCGCGAATGCCGTTAGATCGTGAAACGATCGTTGAGACGCAGCCATGCCGAGATTTTCTAGATATGTATCGGCAAAAGCTGCGCTGGCTGACTGGTGGTCGGGATATGCCGTTCTTCAGTCTGTTGGTTTTTGGTGCCTGCTATGTTTTTCATCTTTCTATGTTGATTTCTGTTCTGTTTCATAACTCAAGCTTGGCCTGGTTGGCACCGGCGACAAAGCTGCTGGTCGATTTGCTGGTTGTCCTGCCGGCCATGCGGCGTATTCGTCGCTGGGGTCTGTGCTGGGGGGCGCCGCTGTTCCTGGTGTATTTTACTTTCTATGTCCTGGTCTATCCGCTGATCGTCCTCGCAAACCGAGGAGTAACGTGGAAAGGTCAGCTTTATCGCAGCGGCCATTCCCGGTAATCGGCCAGCCATCCGCATACCGGTTTTTCTTGGCGCCTCCGGACGCCCGTACATTTGTTCGCAGGCGCAGAGCCGCCGGACGCTGTGCATAGTTCCTGCCGAAAAAGGAAGGCCAGCCGCGGGCCTCGCGCTTGCATCACAGTGGGCGATGATGCATCGACGGCGCGCATGGCGTCGGGGGGCGGCTGTCCGTTGTTGCGCTGTGAAATGCAGGGAGACGGGATTTGTCGACGCCTTGGGAGCGGTCGGCTGAAAAATGGACCGAGCAGCGCGGTATGATCTGCCCAGCGCTTTCGTCGCCAAAGCACGGGGATCACGGTGAGCATGGGCCTTTATGTCGTGGTGGGATTGGTGGTCTTGCTGGCCACTTGGTACCTGTGGCGGTCGCGACCGGAGGACGACATCACGTCGGGTCTGCCGCCCGGCTACCGGCCCTTGCTGGATTCCAAGGCGCGGTCTGAATCGCCGCCCGGCAGAGGGACGGGAGCTGCGGCTGAGCCGGGGCGCAAATCCCCCAGTTCGGTGAGTGCGGAGGACGACGCGAGTGCGGAGGACGACGCGAGTCCCGAGCCGGCTCCTGTGGCGACCGCCGGCCAAGGGGGTGTGGCGGGCGCAGTGGCGCGTCTGGCCCGCGAGCCGAGCTATCGCATCGACGCAGATCACGAGGACTGCCAGAGCCTGGCGCGCGCGGGAGTCGAGGCGATCGATGCGCTGTATGCCGCGGTGGAGGCCGATGCCGAGAGCTGGATTCCGCTTTATACGTCGCTGGCTGTGGTGGCCGATGGGCTGGGGCAGGCAGGCTGGGATGCCGTCGCGGCGCTGCTATCGCGGGCGGTGGCGCAGCATCACCGGCGCATGGTGTCGTTCCTGGACTACGCGGCGTCGGCGATGCGTCCGGACCTGTGCCGATCGCTGTGTGCGCACGTCGACCTCGACTGCGCCTCAGCGTTTGGTGAGGCCGCGGCCCATCACGGCGAAGAAGCCTACGAGATGGTGACGGCGCAGCTTGCTGTGGCCCCGCCCGAGCGCGCCCCGGCCCTGCAGCAGCTTCTGAGCGCGTTCTTTTCGTCGAGCTCGTCCACCGACAAGTCGCTGTGGCGGGGGGCGC
>DAORCZ010000560.1:0-5816 GCA_035345735.1 Pseudomonadota bacterium
GATCGGATCCTTTATGTGTGCTTGCCGACCCGCAAAGAAGCGATGTCGATTGCCACACTGGAAGCCCTGGCCAGTGGCTGCCCGGCGGTGGCCATGAACCTCGGCGGCGTGTCTGACGTCGTCGAGCACGGGCGCGAGGGCTTCCTGGCCGCTGACGAAGACCAGTTCGTGGACTACATCGTGCGTCTGATCCGCGAGCCCGAGCTACGGCAGCAGATGGCTGCTCGCACCCGTGATCGGCTGGGCCGCTTTGCCTGGGAGCAGGTCATCGCTCGTCATCAGAACCTGTTTAGTCTGGCGCAGCAGCGCCAAAGCGGTGCCCCCGAGTGGCGACTCAACCGCCTGGGCGAGCGCTGCGAGAGCGAGGCCGCTTAGCGCTCCCTTGTGCCCGTCCCCCGCCCAGACTCAGTTGGATACGCATAGAGCCGTCGGTTGGGAGAGCGGTCTTCGGGACCTCCCTAGGGGCTTGCTGCCGTTAGCTAGGCAGGGATCCTGGAATTGTGATGTATCGGCAGATTTCTCGCATCCAAGGTTCGGGCTGGCCGAAAATCCTCTAAAGTTCTCACGGTCACTCCCCGTGGGGCGCCATTGGTCAGTAGACAGTCTTGGGGGCTGTGGGTGGAACCGTCCTCGAATCGCAGAGCTAGTCCCGTCCCTGAAGCCGTGCTCCCCGACACCGCCGCCCCGCCCCCCCCAGCTCAGATCGACGAATACGAGATCATACGGCCCATAGGTCGCGGCGCGACCGGCCAAGTCTATCAAGCGCTCGACACAGTCCTCGGGCGCTCCGTCGCTGTCAAGGTCCTGGCGTCCGAGCAGCCAAGCCAGGCAGCTTGCAACCGCTTCTTGATCGAAGCGCGAGCCATTGCCCGCGTGCAGCATCCCAATGTCTTGGCCATCCACCGCGTCGGCGTCATCGATGGCCGCCCCTACCTCGTCGAAGAGTTCCTGCGCGGTGAGAGCCTGGACCAAGTGCCGCTGCCCATGACCTGGCAGCGCGTCCTCGACATCGCCCTCCAGCTTGCGCGGGGCCTGGCCGCCGCCCACCGTCAGGGCGTGCTGCATCGCGACATCAAGCCCGGCAATGTCATGCTCACCACCGATGGCGTCGCCAAGCTGCTCGACTTTGGCCTGGCCAAGTTCAACGACCAGCTCTCGACCTCTGGCGAGCAGCGTCTCGTCGAGCTCTCGCAGCGCCCGCAGCTGGCTCCATCGCCCTCCTCCCCTGTGGCCAGCGCATCCCCGTCCCCATCGACAGAGTCCGCCGCAACCGACCAGACTCTGCAGCCCGAGTCTAGCGTCGCCCAGCTCATCGAAAGCCAGTCCGGCCGCCGCCGCCCCCCCGGCGAACTCGGCCGCGCCCTCACCCTGCCCGAAGAAGCCACCTCCGGCACCTACTCCGGCATCCAACCCAACAACAACGCCCTGACCCTGGCCGGCTCACTGCTGGGGACGCCAGCGTACATGGCTCCGGAGGCTTGGCGGGGGGAGACGGCTTTGGCTCGGTCGGATGTTTATAGTTTGGGGGCGTTGCTCTATGAGTTGTGTGCGGCGCGGCCGCCGCACGACTACCAGCAGCTCGAAGAGATATGTCATGCGGCGACCGAGACGGATGCACAACGGCTGGGGGAAGTGGCGCCGGGGGTGAATCGACGCTTGGCGGCGGTCATCGACCGCTGCCTGATGCGCGATCCGGCGGCGCGCTATGGGTCGGCGGAGGCGCTGCAGTTCGAGCTGGAGGCGTTGGCCGCGGAGGTGGCAACGCCGTCGGCGCGAGCGGTGCTGAAACAGGCTCTTCGACGACGCTGGCGGCTGGTCAGTTTGGCCATCGCTGTCCTGGTCTTGGCTCCCACGCTGACCATTCGCCACCTACTGCAGGCGCGGTCGGGGGAACGCAGTCCGGGGGCGCCGGGGGCCAGCCGTCAGTCCGTGGCGGTTCTGGGTCTGTCGGAGCGAGACGGGGCGCAACAGCACGCTGGCTTCGCGGCCGCACTGGCGGAGCTCCTGGGGGCCGAGCTGGCGGTCGGTGAGCATCTGCGGCGAGTCCCGGCCGAGAGCGTGGCGCGAATGAAGCTTGAGCTGCGGCTGCCGGTGTCCGAGCAGCTAGGACCGGAGCAGCTGAGCCGCATTCGTCAAAACCTCGACGCCGACCTGCTGGTGGCGGGGTCGTATGGGCCGGATGGCGCCGGGCGGCTGCACATTCGCATCCTGGTGATCGATAGCCAAAGCGGGGCCCAGCGTGCGTTGGCAACCGTCGCTGGCAGCCCAGGCGAGCTGTTTGAGCTGGTGGCGCGCACCGGGCAGGATCTGCGGCGGCAGCTCGGCCTGGGCGATCTCTCATCGGCCCAGCAGGCGGCGCTGCGGGCGGTACGGCCGGCCAACCCGCAGCTGGCGCAGCTTTACGCTCAGGGGCGAGAGCGCCTGCGCAAGTTCGATGCGGTCGGGGCCCGCAAGCTGCTTGAGCAAGTCGCGGCCGCCGATGTCGACTACGCGCTGGGCCACATGGCCATGGCCGAGGTGTGGACGCTGCTGGGCTACGACGAGAAGGCCAAGTCGGCAGCCAAGCGTGCGTTCGAAATGGCCAGCAACCTGCCGCGCGAGGACCGTCACCTGGTCGAAGCGCGCTATCGCGAAGCCACCAAGGAGTGGGACAAGGCGATTGCCCTCTATCGTTCGCTACGCACCTTCTTCCCTGACTCGCTGGACTATGGCTTGGCCCTGGCCAACGCCCAGCAGAACGGCGGCGAAGCGGAAGCATCACGCGCGACGCTGCGTGAGCTGCGGCAGGGCCTGCCTCGGGCCAGCAGCGACCCCCGCGTCGATATCCTGGAGGCCAAGCTGACACTCGATGGCGGCGACCCATCGGCGGCGCTGGCGCTGTTCGAGCAGGCCGCCGGCCATGGACAAAAGATCGGGGCGCCGCTCCTGGTGGCGAGGGCAAGCCTGGAGTCTGCCTACGCTCTGGAGTCGATGGGGCAGCATGAGCGCGCCCGGCAGAGCGCCCGTGCCGCCCAGAGCTTGTTCAGCGGGGCCGGCGATCGCGTGGGGGCCGCCGATGCGCTGATGGCGATGGGCGCCGCCTATATGTTCCAGGGCGACTTCGGCCGCGCACTGACTACCGCCGAAGAGGCGCTGACTCTGCTATTAGAGATTGAAAATAGCTCGCTGGCGGCGGCGCATCTGGGCAATATGGCACAGTTATTAATAAAGCGAGGCGACTTAGTATTGGCTCGCGCTCGCGCCGAGGGAGGGCTCTTGCTTGCGCGCGAACTCGGGATTCAAGAGATCATTGGATCCAGCTTTATCGCCTTAGGTTGGATTGCCGTTCTAAGGGGAGATTTGGTCGCCGCCATGAGCGCATATCAGCAAGCTGATGCGGCATTTAGAGAGCTTGGCGATCCGCGCATGTCTGCATGGGTTGATTGGCATATAGGTCAAGTTTTACTAATCAAAGGTCAGCTCGTCGAGGCGCGGAAACGGCATACGCAAGCTCTGGCGGTTCGCGAAAAGCATGGCCTGTTGGGCTTCGCTGCCGAGAGCAAGTGCGCGCTGGCCGAGGTGGCCAACGAAGACCAGCGTAGCGAACAGGGCGAGGCCTTGGCGCGAGCCGCGGCTGAGCAGTTCGCCAACGAGGGACAGGCCGACAATGAAGCCTGGGCGCAAGCGGTGCTGGCGGAATCGCTGTTGACGCAGGGCAAGCACGCCGAAGCGCAGCAAGCGCTGAGTCGGGCGCAGCAGCGAATCGCCGCTTCACAGAACATGGTTATCCAGCTACTGGTTCGTCGGAAGAGTATCGCCCTAAACATGGGCAAGAAATCGGACCACAAATACGGTCTACGGGAATTAACCGATGTGCTAGAAACAGCCAAAAAATCCGGGTTGTTGCTGGAGGAGCTGGAAGCCAATATTTCTCGACTGAAACTTATAGCCATTAGTCATCCCTCGCCTGAAATAGACCGAGAGATGGCAGAGATTGAAAAAACAGCTAACTCCCGTGGCCTGGGCCTGATCTCAAGAAAAGCGAATACAGGCTCAGTGCCGTTACCAACTGAGTTGAAATGAGGAACCAGATGAATATTAGAGAAATTGCAATATTGAGCTGCATGTCGCTTGCGTTGGCTTGTTCACCAGCCGCCGAGGAAGCCTGCGGATCCGGGGATTCGGCGAGCCCCAGCTGCCTTCAGAACCGACGGCAGGAAGGCCGTAGCTGGCAGGGACGCAGCTGGCAGGGACGCAGCTGGCAGGGACGCAGCTGGCAAGGACGCAGCTGGCAGGGAACGGACGCCGCGGTATCGACCATCCAAGAGGTGCGCCTGGCTGGCACTCCTGTCGAAAATCTGCAGCTTTCAGGCACGGTGCTGACTGGCACGGTCTCTGGTCAGAGCGTGGCTGGGGCGGACTTTGCCGGGGCCACCGTGCTGCAGCATGATCCTGATGGGCTGACCACGGAAACGACGATAACCGCCGTCCAGTCCGACCCGCAGGACGCAGAGATTCTGCTGTACACCTTGACGGCGTACGACACCACCACCGGGAGCCAACAAAACCTGTGTGATCCCGATCCCTGGGGCGGACAGTACGCTACCGTGGTCCGCGGCAGCTGGACGTTCAGTGGGGACCACGTCAACGTCGCAACCGATCTGATGTTTGCTTGCACTTCCGGCGTCGTCGCCAAGTGCGCTCGCTGGGGCTACAAGCCGTGGAAGACGGTGAACGGTAGGCAGCTTTCTGACTACCACCAGGCGTGCACTCGCATGGCTCGGGCCGACTACTGCGGCGATGGCGTCACGCACACCGACGACGGCACCTTGATCGATCTGTACGACGACCTGGGCATCCAGGTGCGGAGCGGCATTAGCCTGACGTCGCCGCTGATCTTCGACGCGGCTTGGACGACGGCCGGCGCGTACTGCATGACCAAAGACCGCTGGCTGAAGCTGTCCAGCCTGGCGAGCGTGACGCTGGATTGCAAGTCGCGCTTTGTTAACCTGTTCCCGCTGCTCGAGACCAGCCCCGTGGACTCGCGCGACCTGTGCGCGGTCAAGCGCGGTGACCTGTCGCGCAGCGCGGTTCACATCGACAACCAGTCGGGCCTCAACGTCAGTCTCTATTAGCCCCCGGATCGACTCGGCCGCGCGTGACTGCCGGGCGACGCCGGCGCCAAGGCGGAAGGGGGGGGCAGACGAACGACCGCGGTCGCCGCAGCGTGCAACGGAGAGAGGCCGCACACCGGCATCGCCAGCCGGACAGGTCGGCGGCACTTGACGGGGCCCGGCGAACACCGTTTGCTAGCTGCATGACCGAGCCGCTGCGGGTTGCCATCACCATCGATGTCGAGCACGACTGCCCGCCGTTTATGCAGAGCTGTCGCGGAATGGAAGAGGGGATGCCGCGCCTTCTCGACCTTTTCGCGGCCGACTCGATTCCGGTGACGTTCTTTACGACCGGCGACATGGCCCGTCGCTTCCCCCAGATCGTCGAGCGCATCGTTGGAGACGGGCACGAGCTGGGCTGCCACGGCGATACCCACAAGCGCTTCTCGGCCATGCTGCCGGATGAGGCCCAGCGGGAGATCGAGTCGGCCTCGGCGACGCTGCGGCGCTCAACGGAGGTGGTGTCGTTTCGCGCCCCCAACCTCGACCTGCCCGAGGCCTATCTGCCGCTTCTGTCTGCGGCCGGCTATGCCGTGGATTCCTCGCGCGGGCGGCACAAGCTGACTCATAGGACTTTCAAGAGGGCGATTCGCGATCCTCCTCGCCAGGGGCTCGGCTTGTCCGGTGCCCTCCGGGCCGCCGATAAGAGTGATTATGTTACGT
>DAORCZ010000561.1:0-5813 GCA_035345735.1 Pseudomonadota bacterium
ACACCACCATCACGCTGTCGCCGCAGGAGTTCAAACAGGACGGCTGAGGCCCCGCGAAAAGCTGGGGAATTTCGTGGGGTTCTGTCGCTGGCCAGCCATTCACTGGCGCCCAGCAGACAGCGCCCCGTCGAGCCAAGGCAGCGCGTCCTGGGATCACCCGGGGATCACCTCGCATGATACGATCGCCCGGGGGTGTCTTGTGGGTGAAGTCCTGCGCCGCACCAAGGGAGGCAGGTTCCTTGGCTTCTATCTGCGCTTCTATGAATCAGGTCGACGACGCGTCCTTGCGAGCAAGCAGCCGACGCATGCCGAAGCGCGACGCATGCTGATTGAGATCGAGGCGCGAATCGCTCGCGGTGAAGCCGGCCTGAGCCCACGGCGTACCGACTGGCCCACCGTGAGCGCGCTCGTCGAGCGCTTCACTCGCGAATACCAGCGGCCGCGCATCAAAGACATCGAGCGCTATCGCGCAGAGCGGAAGACCGCACTGAAAAAAGCCCTGCCTGCTCTCGGCAAGCTGTCGGCTGCACAGATCCGCGAGGAGGACATCGCCAAGCTGCGCGACTCGCTGTCGCAGCGCTTCGCGGCCGGCACCGTGCGCAACGTCCTCGCCTCGCTTTCGGTCCTCTTTTCGTGGTCGATGAAGCGTGGCCTGGCGCCGCAGAATCCCTGCCGTGGGGTCGAGCGGCCAGCCGCCGAGCAGTGCCTCGACTTCCTCGGCCGCGAGGAAGCGCGGCGACTTCTCGATACGGCAGCGGGCGCGACGACGCTGCTGGGGCGCATGCAGCATGTCGCGATCGCGCTCGCACTGCATACCGGGCTGCGCAAGGGCGAGCTTTTCGGCCTGCGCTGGATCGATCTCGACACGCACGCGCGCCGGCTCACGGTCGCTCGCAGCTATCGCAGCACTCCGAAGTCGGGCAAGACCCGTCACCTTCGCCTGCCTAGCCAGCTCGTACCGCTCTTGCAAGCCTGGCGCGAGCAGTGCCCGCCGTCCCCCGATGGCCTCGTTCTGCCCTGTGGTCTCACCGAAGGTCAGATGACTCGCTCGGATGCGATGCTCGGCCTGCCGCGCCTGATGCAGACCGCGAACATCCGCCCCATCCGCCACTGCTGGCACGTCCTGCGCCACACCTTCGCCAGTCACTTCATCATGTCAGGCGGCAACATCCTGACCCTGTCGAAGATCCTTGGGCACAGCGATGTGAAGGTGACGATGATCTACGCGCACCTGGCCCCCGACTTTCTCAGCGATGAGATGGATCGACTGAAGTACTAGGCGCTGGCGAGTAGCAGCCGCTTCGTAGCCGGCCATCGCCTATCGCTTCAGGTTGCTAGCCAGAGGCACGCGCGGAGGCCAAGTTGGTGGACATTCCGCACGAGCAGATTCCACCGTCCCGCTTGATGGTCGCAGCACCGTTCCGCGATGGGCGCAGCCGAGCCGCCGAGCCTAGTGGGCGTTGTATTCCGACAGCCAGAGCTCGGTGCGGGTCTTGAGCCAGGCGACGCTGGCCACGCGCTTGCCGGCGCCGTTTTTTAGATGGATGTAGTTGCGGCAGGCCTGAACCAGCGTGTCGGCGTAGTTCGCGACGCCCTGACGGTCGGTGAGTCCGTGCGCGATGAGATGCCCGTGCAGATCCGTGAGCGCCTTGTCGATGTTCTTGATGCCGTCGCTGCGAATGTACAGCGTGCGGTTCGACATCGCTTCGAACTGCGACAGCGTGGGCAGGCTCACGCCCGAGCGCTGCGTCAGATCCGCCTCACCCGCGGCCTTCTCCAACTCGACGATGAGCGCGCGGATGCTCTTGGCGCGGTCGGTGTTTTTGACGTTGCCGCTCTTGTCCATCTCGAAGCCGTAGGCCCAGTTGCGGGTCTCGTTCTGACCAGCCAGCCCACGCCACTCCTGCGCCGAACCCACCGCCATGATGAGCAGCCGCACCGCGTCCGCCATCGTCGGCGCCAGGTTGACCTCCGAGGCCAGAATGGCCAGGCCTTCGCTAAGGTCCTGCTTCTTGGTCGCCTTCTGGTGCTTGTCCAAAAGGTCGAGGATGGCCTGCCGCCACGGCACGCCCAGGACGTAGATGCGCGGCTCGACCACGCGGTCGAAGTCGTCGACATACACATCGCCGTCCGCCCAGTGACCCAGGAGCTCTTGCCCGAAGGTCCGTAGCTGCTGCTTGACGTAGCGGTAGTGCATCTTGGCCGCGACGTTGAACTTGAAGTAGTCGAGGGTCCGAAACTCGCCGGCCGTGACCCAGCGCTCCTTGGTCTTGGGATCGAGCTTCATCGTGCCGTAGACATCGCCGATCCAGGTGCTGTGTCCGGGGTTCCAGTCGGGCGGCACGTCATCGGTGCCAAAGCCCAGAAGCTCCTGCTTCGATCGCCAGGCCCGGCCGCAGGCCCACATCGCTTTGTCCCACCAGTCGCCGGTAATGGGCGCCTTGGTCTTCAGGTTCTCGGGAAGTTCGTGATAGTCGTCGCCGGGATTGGGCCCCCAGGGATCGCGCTTGCGCCACAGCAGCCAGGCGATGGTCTTCAGCCGATCGGCGGTCAGCGGACAGGGATTTCGATTCTCGGCGCTGAGCGCGCAGAGCTGGCGAATGGTACCGTTACTGACATTAAAGGGCTGATATTGCGTATTATTTCTAATACAATAAAGCGCATAAACCATATGCACAAAGGCATCAAAATAGGCAATTGGATTATTGCGTAGGATCGTCCCGCTGCTCCACATCGGCTTGTATTGCCAAATCAAGCTGCTGTGATCAGGCCAGTGACCGACCTGGCCGTGGCCGACGTTTAGGCGGTCGATTCCGACGTCGGGAGCGGTGTCCGCGCCCCAGCCCGTCTGGTGCGTCACCAGGTTCACCCCCGGCGGCAACCCCGGCTGTCCGGTGATACGGGGGAAGGTGCGGAAGGCATCGGGGTCCATCCAGCCGATCTGGGGCTTTTGCTCGCGACCGTTGATCTCGCGCACCGCCGGACCGACGAAGTCTTGGTGGGCCCAGGTGTCGACGAAGACGTGCATGGTCACGCCGGCCATATGCAGCGCCAGATCGTGCTTGGCGACCTGGCTCGTCGAGTCGTGCACCAGGTCGGTGCAGTTGTTCACCAAGCCGATGGCCAGCGGGCTATGCGGGCGACACAGCCAGCCGAAGAACTTCTTCACGCGCGAAGCCGTCGACCCGCTGCCGGTGAACGTCCGCGTGCTCCAGCGCGCCGAGCGCATCGTCGGCTGCCCCTCGCGCGCCTTGACCCCGATCAGCTCCGCCGCTCGCTCGCTCTGCGTCGGCGAGATCTCCGGCACGAAGTTGCCGGGCAGGAAGTGGTAGACCGGCCAGATCGAGTTCGTGGTGTCGAGAGAGTTCGTTCCGATATCGAGCAGCAGCTGGAAGGTGATCTGCGCCCGGAAGGTGTGAAACTTGGAGCCATCCGGACCGCGCACCGCGATGTCATTGCGCGAGCCGGTGATGTCCTTGAAGCCAGCCAGCGTCGGGAGGTGCTTGCTTGACACCTCGGTCATGACGTTGCGCGCGTTCTCGTCGATCATCTGGGCCGAGGAGGCGATGATCAGCGCTTCGCGTCCGGTGTACCCCGCGTACCGGGCGGCCGCGTACGTCGCATGGTAATGGAAGTCTATGTCCATGACACGCCTTTAGATGGTTAACTTATTACAATATCAAGCGGGCCTCGAAAGACCAATATCAAAAGTTAACCATTTAGAAGAACATGGCATTTCCCCCGGTCGGAACCTCGGGCCGCCGCCCCGCCCCGGTCGCGCGCGCCCGCCTCCCCTGCCCTCCGCGAACGCCGTCCGCTCCGCCAGCAGCCGCTGCGAAATCGATGCAGCAAACCCGTGAGCGATCGAAAACCTTGCGCGCCGCCACGAGGCTGCCGCCCTCCTGGGGCGCATCACGTCCGTCGCGGCCGCGGCCCAAGGTCAGAAGCGCGTACTCAGCGCCCCGGGTCGCCGTGCCAGGCATGGGAGTTGCGAGACTCCGACGTCGAGGGCGGCGCCATCGCGGCGCAGCCCATCAGACGGGTGGGACACACGCAACGGCGCAAGCCCTGCGTCTATTACAAAGAGGGATTCATGCGCATCGATAAAAGGGGAAAGACGGCGTTCGTACTTGTTCTGTGGACGATGCTCTGCAGCGCAGCGGCATGGGCCGGTGAATGCGATTATTGTGTATGTAAAGGAAAAGACACCATAAATAGCTGCACAAAGTGCTGCTCAACCGCAAAAGCGGGCGAGGCGGCGGTCACTGAATTGAAGTTAAGAATCTCTGAAGATGGACGTTCTATTGTCGACCAAAATGGCCAAGAAATTGCCAGGTTTGTGGAAGACATGCGGGTTCGCATCAAGCCACAAGGCGAGAAATCCGCGGCAGTGGAGAAGTCCGCGGCGGCGCAGAAGTCCACGGCCGGCGAGAAATCCGTCGCGATGAAAATGCAGGGCTGCTTCAAATGCCGCCAAGAATGCATCGCCTACGAAGGCAACAAGTGCGTGAAGTCGGTCCGCACCTGCGATTGGGACTTTGACTGCAAGTAGTCCGGGCAAGACCCGCGGCGGTTCCGCGGGTCACAGATCAGTACGCGCTCGATGCGATTCCGCAGCAGCCCGCGGGCTTACAGGCAGCGCCCCAGACCGTTACACGCCCCCCCGCTGCACGAGGTGCCATATGCCGCGTAGCTCGCCGGGCAGCTCGTACGAATGCCGTCACAGTAATCGGCGGGATCGCAGATGGGATTCGCCCCCGCCGGCTTGCACATATAAGTGCTGGGCCGCAGGACATCGGTGGGACAGGCGTTCGACGTGCCATTGCACGTCTCGGCTTGGTCACACGCCCCCAAGGCCGCGCGGCACTGCGTGCCGGGCATGACTTTGGCATCAACACAGGTGGCGCTGCTGCCGCTGCAGGTATCCGCGACATCGCAGATGCCGGCTGCGGCTCGGCATACGGTACCGCTTGAAACAAACTGATCGGGAGGACATGCCGCCGCCGTCCCGCTGCAAGACTCGGCGACGTCGCACAGTCCGGCTACCGGGCGGCACGGGGTTCCGCTGCTGACAAACCGATCGGTCGGGCAGCTATCGCTGACCCCATCGCAGGTCTCGACCTGATCGCAGATGCCGGCGGCCATGCGACAGACCGTCGCGGTGGTGGCGAACTGACACATGGCCGAGCAGCAGCTTCCCGGCTGGCCGTTGGCCATGCCCAGGTCGCACTGCTCGCTCCCGCCCACCTTGCCATCGCCACAGACGGCCGGGGGCACGCAGTCCGCTTCATCGGCCCCGATGTCGGGTGCAGTGCCGCCGCCCTTGACCGATCCGGGCGGACCGGGGCGGCTCTGGTTGTCGTAGTCGATGGTCACCGTGGGAATCACCACACCGCGCGATTCCAGCGTCGTGCCGGTGGTCCCGCAGGCCAGGTGCAGATCCCCCATCGCGACCGCCGCAAACGGCACCGGCAATCCCGAGTAGCTCTGCGCGTCACCCGCCGCCGAGGTCTGCCAATCGCTGAAGGTCTGGTCCGTGGTGAGGCCCCAGATCCCGACGGTGGAGGCGACGGCGCTGTTGAGGAAGTTGTTATTCGATGCCGCCACCCAGCCGGTGGCCGGGACCGAGTTGACGTTGCCGATCGCGTAGTGCTTGCCGGTGCCGCCGGTCCGCGTGTTGTTGAAGATGTTGTCCAGCACGCTGACCGGTGTCGTGATCACGGAGGCGACCGAGTTGTCGCCGCGCAGGAAGCCAAAGCTCGGCAGCGCGCCGGTGCTCACCATGCCGCCGATGTGGACCGAGTTGTAGTGGC
>DAORCZ010000562.1:0-5812 GCA_035345735.1 Pseudomonadota bacterium
CGATCTGGGCGGCAGAAAGTGGCGTGCCCTTGGGCATGCGCGAGCCGCTGAAGCAGGGGCCGGTCCCTTCGAGCTTCCAGATGAGATAGCTCTGGTCGGGCTGGCTGGGAACGACGCGCTTGTTCGTGGTGCACTGCGTGCTACCGACGTTGACCAGGCCAGAATACGCGCTGTTGGCGCTGCTGAGATCCAGGCCCTCGGCGGGGTTGCGGTTGTTGTGGCAGCCGGCGTTGGCGCAGTTGTTGGTGAAGATCGGAACGATGTCGGTCTTGAAGCTGGGGGCAGCTGGAGTGGCGGATTTTTCGACCTTGTTGCTGTCGATATTTCCCGCCTGATCTTGGGCCCGCACGACGAAGTAGTAGGTCTGGCCCGGGGTTAGTCCACCGACGCTGTACGCGGTCTGTCCGGCCGCCGTGGTGTAGGTCGGGCTGGTGAAGCTCTGCCCGCCCGGGCTGGTCGCTTGGTAGATGTTGTAGACCATCTGCGCCGCACCGGTGACGGCGTCATTGGCAGCGGTCCAGCTGAGGTTGATCATGCTGCCGGCGGCGCTGGCGGTCGTGAGTCCAGCGAAGGTCGGCGCCATCATGTCCGAAGTCGCAGGCGTCGTGGCGTTGACCTCGATGCGGTTGCTGTCGATGTTGCCGGCTTCGTCGCGGGCGCGGACGACGAAGTAGTACGTCGTGCGGATCGCCAGCTTGCCGATCGAAAACGAAGTCGCCCCCGGCGCAGTGGTAAACGAGGGCTGATTGAAGGTCTCGCCACCGGCCGCCCCGGCCTGATACACGAGGTAGCTGATCTGGGCCGCCGGGCTGACGTTGTCACTGGCCGCCGACCAGCTCAGCGTGACGGAGTTCGGGCCAGAGGTTGCACTGGTCGCCCCGGCGAAGCTCGGCGGGCTGGTATCGCCGCTGGCACTCGCGCCGCCATCAGCGCCAGTCCCCCCGTCGAGAAATGCCTCTCCCTGAGCCGAGCAGGCGGCAAGCAAGAGTCCACACAGCAGAATTGAACGCATCTGCATCCTCCCATCCCATGTCTAAGTGCAGTTAAGAGCGCCCCGATTGGGGGTTTCGCGCTGGCTAGAAGACGAAGCGATAGCCAGCCGCAGCGGTCATTGAGCCAAAGCTGCCCGGGCCGGTCGACAGCTGTGATGATGCGGCATAGAGCAGCTGCAGCTCGACAAAGACGCGCCCCGGTCCCAAGAGCACGTCAAGCCCGAGCGGCACGCCAACGCCGACCTCTTGCGACAGCTCGGTGGTCTGCGGAATCTCGGTGCCCGCGGCCGCCATGCCGCCCGACGGCGTGCGTACGACGAACAGCCGCGGCCCAATCCCGACGTAGGGCACCAGTCGACCGAGCGGGACCTTGGCCAAGAAAGTCAGGCCCAGCTGGAACTGCTGCGTCGTCTGGTTGTAGCTGTAGCTGCCTCCTGGCACGCGCGGATCGCTGATCGTGCCCGTCGTCTGCGGCGTGCTCAGCGCGAACGAGCCGACGATGCCGAACATGCGGTTCACAAACGGCAGCAGATAGCCGCCTTCCAGCTCCAAGAAGTAGCTGGTGTCGAGCTGGGACTGAAACGCCTGCGGCAGGAACGCGCCGACCTTGATGCCGATCAGGCCCGCGCCCTTGTCCCCCTCGGGAAGGGACCAGGTCGAGCTAGCCCCGCGATCCGCGGCGGCCGTCCCCACCAGAGCCCCTTCCGGCGTCAGCCCGAAGGCCAGAGCTGCCGCGACCCCCGCCGTTACACACTTGCGAGCAAAGCTTCCCATGATGGTTCCTGGCCCTTACCAGATCGTCTGTTCGGTGGAGTTCTGCGCCGTGTTGACACCCGCGCTGGCTCCCCCGAGCTGATAGATAAATGCGCTCTCGATCGTCGTGCCCTGCAGCGCCCGCGGCTGCAGCAGCACGCCACCGCCTAGCGAGTTGAAGTTGCCCAGCGTGTTGGCTGTGGCCATCTGCGCCGTCGAGGAAGCGGTGGTTGCCGCCCCCGCCTGGAAGCCGCCGAAGGCCATCATCTGGTTGTTGACGACCAGCCCGCCGTAGGACGGTCGCGGCAGGTTGTTGGCGGTCGAGTCGGCAAACGTCGTGATCTGGCCACCGGTCACCACCAGCCCGACATCGACGTTCTTGGTCAGCGTGGTCAGCCCGCCCGTCGAGCCGCCCCCGACGTACAGATACGTCGAGGCGCCGGTGACTTTGTTGTTGTTGGCGGCAGTCGCCGGCATCCCCGGAGCGGCCCAGCGCGCCGAGGTCAGCGATCCGGTGAGCGCCGTCCAGGTGCCCACGGCCTGCGTCTGCACCGTGCCGGTGTCGGTGAGCGTCAGGGTCAAGAACTCACCGCTGCTCAGCGCGGTCGGGGCGGCGAGCGTGCCGCTGTTGCCACCGACGGCGTACAGGTACCAGATGTTCGACTTGGCGGCGTCGGGATCGCGGGCGGCGGCGACTGCAGCCCCGATGCGCACCGTGCCAAGCTGCGGCAGCGTCGCGCTCCACGATCCGGTCGAGCCCAGCGGCAGCGGAACCGCACCGGCCGGCGTCACCGTGCCCATGTCTGTCGTGGTCTGCGTCGCCATGCCCATCACGTGCGTCACCGTGGCGATCAGCTTTTCGCTGCCCGCGGCGCCGTTGACCGCGGTGCGGAAGATCTTGTAGCTCGCGGCGTTGGTGACCGCCGGCCAGAACAGCTGAACCTGGATCACGCCCTTGGCCAAGGTCGGTAGCTGCAACGGGAAGGCGTCGCTGGCCAACGTCTCGCCATTGGGGTTGTTGGCATCCGTGCCGTTCATCACCGCGGCGATGCGGTAGATGTAAAGGCCGCCCGGCAGTCCCGTCGTGTTGTCAAAGACGTAGTTGGCATCGGAAAACTGCGGCGCGTTGAGCGGGCTTAGGATCTCGGCGCGATACACGTTGCGCAAACCCGCCGTTCCATCGAAGCCACCGACGACGTAGATAAAGCGTCCAACGGTTGTCGCGCCCGCGAACGACACGTTCTTGGGCAGGGCCTGTGACAGCACACTGAAGCTGCCGAGGGTGCCATTGAGCGTGGTGGGCGCGGCTTCGACCGAAGACTTGGCGGCGCTATCGGTGCCGTTGTCACCCCCGATGGCGTAGACGTAACGAGCGACCGAGGTCGGGCGACCGGCCACCGCCGCCAAGGCCCGGCGGGCTGTCGTCAGGTTGCTGCCGGCTTTGAAGCCCGTCAGGTTCAGCGACGATCCGGTCACGCCAATCGCGGCGTAGTCAAACGAGGTGCCATCGCTGTTGGTGACGTTGACGGTGCAGTAAAAGCTGCCGTTGGGCGCGGTCAGGCTGACGTTGATCGTCGTGCCGCCACCACCGACCGTGCCCGCCCCGGCCATCGCGCCGTTGACCACGACATTGTTGCCGTCGTAGCAGGTCATGCGCACGGTCAAGCCGTTGCGGAAGCCCGAGCCGTTCACCACCACGGAGGTGGCCGTACCTTGCACCAGCGAAGCCGGCGCCACACTCGTCACCACCGGCGGGGGCGAGGCCGCATCGGTCACGGTGAAGGCCTTGCGCGCGATGCCAAAAGCCCCGCTGGGATTGACGACCACCAGGTCGTAGGCCTGCGCCGACAGACCGGCCCGCACCACACCGCTGAGCGAGGTCGCGCTGCTAAACGTCACCGCTGACATCGACTGCGCATTGCCGGTTCCGGTGTTCGGGCTCAGGTAGGCCCGCGGCACGCTGACAAAGCCACTGCCGCTGATAATCACACCCGTGTTCTGCGCCGTGCTGCCGAAGGCCGGCGTCGTGCTGGTCACCGTCAGAGTCGGCGTGGTGACGACGCGGAAGGCATTGGGCAGGAAGGCCGAGCAGGTCGATAGGTCATCGAGCCGCAGATCGTAGGTGCCGGCCGGCAGCTTGCCGGTCTGCAGCGTGATGTAGGCCCGATTGGTGAACGCCGGATCCAGGCCCAGCGCCGGAGTGCTCGTCGAGTTGAAGGTCAGCACGGCATTGGTGCTGCCCGCGGGATAGACCTTGATCTCTTTGATCTGGCCGCTTACGCCTGCGGCGTAGACCGTCGCTTGCAGGCTGATGATGCTGGGCACCACCGGCGGATCGACAAAGAGGACGGCCGGCCCTGGCGTAACCGTCTCGACATTGCTCAGCGTGGCCGAGCAGGCCGCGACGCCCGGGACGTTTTCGACCGTCAGATCGGTCAAGGCAGCGACGGGAATCGGCCCGCCCAAGACTCCGGTGGCGGTCTGCGGTACCCCGGTCGTGGTCGGCGTCACGCTGAAGCTCGCGGACGGTACGCCCGAGAGGATCATGCGTCCCCCGCTGTAGATATTCTGGCCGGTCACCGCCACCGTGCCGCCGCCTGTGCAGATGGATCGCGGGTTGGGATTGGCGGGTACCACCGATGCCGGATCCAACGTCGGCGCACCGACGACGTTGACTTGCAGCGGGGTGTCGGTCTGGCAGGCGTTCTGGCCGGGGTTTTTCACCGTCGCCTGATAGTTGCCCTGGGCCAGCGCCCCGGTCTGGACGGTGAAGCTCAGCGCCGTGCAAAGCTGCGCGTCCGGTGCGTCCTGCAGGCTGACCGGCGAGCACGAGGCGGGATCGATCGTCGCAGGAAAGCTCGTGGTGCCGATCTCGATGACCGGACCCTGGCTGGGATTGGACAGGAGGAGGAAGTTGGTCCCCGTCATCTGCACCGTCGTATTGCCCAGGGCACAGATCGGCAGCGTCGTCGCTGAGGTGACGGTTGGCGGCGGCACGATGACCGTGCGGTTGGCGCTGGGATTGGCCAGATCCGGCAGGCTGGTGCAGCCCGCCGAGCCGGGGTTCTTCACCGTGATCTCATAGGTGTCCGGCGGCAGCGCGCTCTGCGCCACGCTGAGGTTAAGACCCGTGCAGTCCTGCAGCGTCACCCCCATCGGCGCCGGCAGGTTGCTGCAGCCGCTCAGCGAGGAGGCCACGACCGTGAGCGTTGTGCCACTCCCCGTCGTCGATACAAAGGTGACGCTCGGCAGGTCGCTGCCGAGCTGTAGGAAGTGGGCACCGGTGACGACAAAGCTGGCGCTCGCCTGCGCGTTGCAGCTAGGCGTCGGCGTCACGCGCGAGACGCTCGGCGGCTGGACAATCGCCAGACTGCCGGCCAGCGTCGCCCCCCGGTTATCGGGATTGCGCACGCTGACGTCGTAAAGGCCCACGTCCAGGTCGGTTCCTAGCGCGCCGGTTGTGGCGTCGACGACGACCATGCCGGGATAGACCTCGAAGGTCATCTGCTGCGCGCTCTGCCAGGTGACGTGATTCTTGCCACCCGGATCTTGGCCGTCGAACAGCCCGATGTCCTGTTTGGCCCCCGGGCTACCGTCGCTGCGCTGGCTCTGCGAAAGGCTGATGCGCGGTAGCTGGAGCCGCGTGCCCTCCACCAGCGTGTCGATGGTGAGCGGTGTCATGCCGGCACCACTTACCTTCACCGCCGTCGCGAACTGGCTGCCACAGACCACCTGCGGCATCACCTCGGTCAGGCTGACATCGGGCGACTGCACCTGACTGCCACAGCTACCGGTCAGCGCGGCCAAGCACGCCGTCGCCGCCAAGTGAAAGAGCCAGCCGGCGCGGGGGATTATCGATCGCATGGAGCTCCTCATTTCGCACTCCGGGTCCGAAGCGTGATGACCACGCCGCCAATCAGCGCCATGGCCCCCGTCCCGACGAGAAAACCGCCGGTCACCAGCATGCCGCGCTGCTGCGCCGAGGCAGCGGGGCTATCGGCCGCGCTGCTCGCACCAAGCCCCAGCAGCACCGCGCCACTTACGGCAAACGCTCCACCCACTGACAG
>DAORCZ010000563.1:0-5791 GCA_035345735.1 Pseudomonadota bacterium
TGACGATCAGACCTTGCCCGCGACTTTCAGCGCGAACGCATAGTCGACCGCGATGACCCGCGTCCTCGTGGTCGGATCCAGATCCGCCCAGGTGGTGATCTCATAGCCGTCGCCGAGCTCGGCGCGCAGGCGCGCAGCGAGCGCCGGCGCCTGCTGAAGATCGCCGACTCCGACGACGTAGCTCGTCACGAGCCCCGGCATGCGCAAGAGCTCCTGCGCGAACTGGATGCGCACCGTTGCCACGCGCCTCGACTCGACGAAGTCCTGGACGGGCAGAAAACCGCCCACCTCGATATCGAGGGCGTTGGTGCCGGCATGGGGCCCAGCGGCCTGCATCACCAGCGTCTCTCCCTTATCGGCGCCCAGAGACTCGGCCAGCGTCCTGCCGATGAGCATGTCGCCCTGCTTGTCGGCGCGCAGCGGCGACGATCCGGGAGATACCTTTTCCTGGCGCTTGGGACAGACCTGAGACTCGAGCGCGGGATCGATGGCCGTGGCCTGAAACATCGTCGCTTCGGAGCCGTTCGAGATCAAACCATCGAAATCGATCCGCGGCGCCACCCCGGTCACTCCGGGGACCCGCTTGATGCGAGCAACCAGCTGCGGATCGGCGGGCAGGCTGAACTTCAGCGGCTCGTCGGCTTCGATGAAGCCTTT
Source organism: Pseudomonadota bacterium (assembly GCA_035345735.1). Classification (GTDB taxonomy): domain Bacteria; phylum Myxococcota_A; class Polyangia; order Palsa-1104; family JAEUJZ01; genus JAEUJZ01. Next base: position 658 of record DAORCZ010000563.1, read on the forward strand.
GCGGAAGATCTGAACGGCGCCCAGCTTGGATTCCACCTTCATTCCGATCAGGTTCACGACGAAGGCCGTGCACAAGCCTTGCAGCACGACGATCGCCAAGCCGCCGAGCGCGACGGCCAGCGCCGTGATGAGGGTCCGCCGCCGGTTTCGACTCAGGTTGCGCCAGGCAAGTAGGATGAGCCGCATATCACACCGCCGAGAGCGATTGAACGGGCCGCATCCTGCTCGCCCGCACCGCAGGCCACAGCGCAGCCAGCGCCGCGCCGCCTGCCGAGAGAGTTAGAACCATCAGCTCATAGCCGAGACTCACCCGAGGATAGACGTGCATCGGCGCCAGCATCCCCGGAACGCGCAGCAGGATGCCCGTGTGTCCGCAGTAGGAAACCAGGCCGGTCGCGACGGCCGCTCCGAACAGCCCGCCGGACAGCCCGAGCAGCGCCGCTTCCAGCAGGAACAGGCCCAGGATCTGGTAGCGGCGAACTCCCACCGACATCATGGTCCCGATCTCCCGGGTACGCTCCTGGACCGACATCAGCATGGTGTTGCCGATGCCGAGCAGCGCGACGAACAGGAAGATGGCCGACAGCTGGTTCAGCATGAAGTTCTGTCCGGCGATCAGGTCATCGATGAAGGACGCCACGTCGTGCCAGGTCGAGACCTCGTAGTCGGGGCCGACGGCTGCCTGCAGGAGCGGCCTGAACCGCTCGGCGTCGTCCGGTCGCTCGATGGCGACGGCGATCTCGGTGGCGCGGCCTTCCATGCGCAGCAGCGACTGCGCGAAATCGAGGGGCACGAAGCCGAGCTTCTTGTCTCGCAGCGGAAAGCCCGGCTGGCCGTAGACGCCGACGAAGTCGAAGTCGAGCGCGCTCATCACGCCATCGCGGTCGCTGATCAAGATGGCCGCGCGCTGTCTGAGCTTCAGCCCCAGGCTCTTCGCCAGCTCATGCGTCAGGACGCCGGAGGCAGGTCCGGACTCCGCCAGCGTCTTGCCCGCCGAGACCATCTCCATCCGCAGCGGACAGACCGCGAGCTCGCGCCTGGGCTCGATCGCCGCGAAGAGCGCTGGGCCGCTGATGTCGTTGGCGTTGGCCATGCCGCTGAAGACGATGCGCGCCGTCGCCGCCTTGATCCCCGGCACCGCCAGGATCCGGGCCATGAAGGCCTCGCTGGTCGGCAGGTCGAGATGCAGCGACGAGGCGTTGGCAGACTTCAAGAATCCTTTGCGGTGCACCTGCAGCGCGCCCGTCTGCCCCAGCACCGTGGCGTCGCGCATGGACGCCTGCATTCCGTTGAAGAAGCCGCGGATGCTGATCATGACCGCGACGGACAGAAAGAGCGCGACGAACGTGATCCCCGATCGACGCCGGTTGCGCAGGACGTTGCGCGAAGAAATGCGGAGCAATGGAGGCAGCATCATGAAAGTCCGAAATCCGGCCCGAGGCCTCTGTACAGAGACGAACAGCCTGCCGATAGAAACCTCTATTTTCATCGGTTCATCGCCAAAGAACAAGGTGTTAGCCGTCAAGCTCTCTGCGCCGCGCACGACCCTGCGAACCGGCGGGCCGTCCCTGTCTCTGATTCGAAGAGGTTGGGCCGCAGGCCATGGATCACAAGCCGGGTATGATGGAGTGACCGGCCATGGCGAAGCCTCCGCTTGCAGACCTCATCAGCCGCTACGACGTCCATCCGAACGCGTCGGCGCAGGAGGAGGCGTTCTTCCGCATCCACTGCCGCCGCCTGTCCCGGCAGGGGGCGCAGCTGCTCGGCTACTTTCTGCTCGGCGTCAACCTCCTCAGCTGGCCGACCGATCTGCTGATCTTCTCAGACTCACCGGAGACCATCCGGAATTTCGCGCTGTGGCGGCTGGTGCTGACCGCGTGATGCGTGGGCGGACTGCTCATGCTGCGCTCTCCCCGCATCCGCGACAGCGCCGGACTGCTCGGCGGACTGTATGTGCTGATCTTCGTCTCCGCGCTGACCGGCGGGGTGCTCATCAGCCGCCTCGGCGGGCTCGAGCAGCCGTACTTCTACGCCATCTATACCTTCGCCGGCATCTCGACCGCGTTCTTCATTCCGCTGCTGCAGCGCGCCGTGCTCACCTACGGCCTGACGCTGTGCTTCGTGCCTACCTTCTTCGGCCTGCACCCGGAACACCTGCGCTATCCGCGGCTGCTATCGGTCCTGCAGGTCTGCATGGCCGCCGATCTCGGTTACGTGCTGCTCGGTCATGTCCTCTTCCTGCTCGCCCGCAAGACCTACTTTCAGGAGCTCGCCTTCGGGCGCAAGGCCGAGGAGCTGGCCGTGGCGAACGGCAAGTCGGAGCGCCTAGCAGTACTACGTCATCCACCACATGAGTCCGCTTGTACCGTCGGTAGCGGGCTCATGTAGAGGAATTTGCGGGGGGATGGGAGGCGTGATCTAAGGATGGCATGAGAGCCCCGATTTCCGACGGAGTCAGCGAGCGTCTTTCCGAATTCCTCACGGCCCTGGGCCAGCATCTCTGGGACAGTCGCCAGCGCGCCAGCTTCGCGATGTATGTGCTGGGCCTTCTGTCCGAGCTGCGGCGCAAGAGCGTTGAATCGATTTCGACTCTGTTTGCCACCGAGCCGGACGAGGCCGACGCGGTCCACCAGCGCCTGCTGCACTTCCTCGGCGCTGCGCCGTGGCCCGACGACGAAGTGCGCCGCACAGCGGTCCGTTTCGCCTTGGCTGACCTGACCCGACGCGTGCCGCTTCAGTCGCTGATCATCGACGATATTTCGTTTCCAAAGTCTGGCTCGCATTCCATCGGCGTGCAGCGTCAGTACTGCGGCGCGCTTGGCAAAGTCGCAAACTGTCAGGTCCTCGTCTCACTGTCCGCAGCGACGGAGCGTGCACACCTTCCCATTGACGCACAGCCCTACTTACCGCAGAAGTGGACGGACTCCGAAGTCCTGCGTAAACAGGCACATATTCCGGATTCTGTGACATCCCGAAGCAAGCCAGACATTGCGCTGTCGATGCTCGCACGCGCCACGGAAAACGGAATCCCAAAGGGAGTCGTTCTCGCCGATGCTGGGTACGGCGACAGTGGCCCGTTCCGCGATGGTGTGCGGCGGCTGGGATTGCATTTTGCCGTCGGGATTCAGCTCAGCACCAAGGTGCAGCTGGTGCGCAACGAGCAAGACGTAGGTTCGATAGAGTCCCTGCTGTCACGCGTGGGTGCACGTCCGTTTCGACGGTACGCGTGGCGCGAAGGAAGCAAGAAAACCCTCGCCGCGCGGTTCGCCTTTTTCCGCGTACGGATTCCCAATTCGGACTCCCAAGAGGCCCTGTGGCTGATTCTGGAGCGACGGGACGGAGCCGCCCAGCGCGACCGCGCCTACCTATGCAGTCTGCCCGAGCGCACGACCCGCAAGCGCCTGATTTATATCCTCAAAGAGCGCTGGTGCACCGAGGCTGTGTATCAGGAATCCAAGCAGCAGCTCGGCCTGGGTCAGTACCAAGGTCGCCTGTATCCCGGCCTGCAACATCACCTCAGCGCGGTGATCTGTGCCTACGCATTCATCGTCGCTGAGCGCGAACGAGTCAGCGCAGATGGCAACCCCAGCGCCGCCCCGATGCAGCGCACCGCACAGATCCTGCAGCGCCACTCTCCCTACTCCATCGCCACCCTACGCAAACAGATCGCCTTCGCCCTGGGCCCCTGGCTCTTCGACTACCTCGAAGCCCACCAGCCCCGACGCAAGCCATGCCCCAATCCCACCCCTTCCCAAGGTCAAACGAACTCGGCAGGTGGATGACGCAGTACTGCTAAATGGACTGACGCTGGTTGTCCTGCGGCGATGAGAATCGAGGGGGAGGTCTGGGGGGCAGGATAGGAGCGCTTACGCTCATTCGTCGCACCGATTCACACCGTCGGCGAAAGAACCTGTCTCTGTTGCAGAATGGGAAGCGCTCTGCCATGGGTTCGATCTCGCTCTTTCTCGATAGGCCACGATGTGGGCTGGGTCAGCTCATCGGTTGAAGTCTTCTTCTCAATCGTGATCGCAGTGTGTCCGAAGAGATCGACTGCACGATCAATTGTTCGATGGCATGCAGTACGCAGCGCTTGATCGATGGATCGTTCGAACGAAAGAACTACCGAAAGACGCATTGCTGCGAAGGTTTCCACTTCACATCCAACATCGAGCGTAACATCGGATGTTTCATTCGATCCAACAGCGAATCCTGCAACAGAGCCTGCATCACAACTGACTTTCGCTGCGCGGTGAGCATTCCAACTCTTCCAATGCCGCGTAACTTCAGCAGAATCTTTTCACTGGCGCATTTTTTGCAAACGCTTCGTTTCGCACGCTGGCCAATAGACTGCACGATCCGCTGCAACATCGATCGCTGCATCCGATGCCGCTTCGGGTGCTGCACCGAGCGTCCGCATCGTCGTCCAATGGCTTGTTTCATCGCGCCGAACAACGTCTGCTGGATCTTCCAAAACATCTGACGCTCGATCGAGTGCTCAGGACTGTCGAAAACAGACGGAGCGTCTGTGTAACTACATGGACTCTACGGCACGGAACTATGGAGCGGATAGATTCTCATAGCATTTCCATGGTTACTAACTGATATTGCAAATTATGAGCAAATAGACTCACAAGATTGCAAATCTTTGCAGTGCCGTTTTCTGTGCTATGCTATGCAATTCTGCCTAATCACATCCATCCTTTCAGACGGATAATTTGGCCAAGGAAGGGCTCCATGGATTTGCAGATAGCAAAAAGTTCTTGTTTGGTATGAATCTGGGTAAGCTGCATGGTTCCGAGGAAAAGCAGTGCTCCACGCCTCTCTATATTTCCCACTCGTCCTCATCGGAAAACCACGAAGGAAGGAGCAGACGACTCCGTTCCCTTGGCGAACGGAACCGGTGGATGACTCAGCAGGGCTACGCCAGCATGTCTCCGTCGCTGCAAATCCTCATACAAAGCTCAGCTGCGCAGGACGAGACCCGCCCCCGGCCAGGCAGACAATTATCATAGAAACATAACACAGAATGAGTCAGGTAATCTCATATGCTCCGCTGTCACACAGCCCACATGCGATAATGCAACATCCAGCCAACTCCACCTTTTGCCAGCACAAATAGCGAGCTGATCCTGAC
>DAORCZ010000564.1:0-2338 GCA_035345735.1 Pseudomonadota bacterium
CCGAGGCAGCGCAGGCTCTGCAGGCGACCTCGTCGGAGCTGCAGGCTGCTACGGCGAGCCTGTCGACCCCGCTTGCGGCCCTGGTGCCCGAGCTGCACGCGCTTTCCCGCGAGGTGGCGCTGCTGGCCGCCGAGCACACCGGGGGCGCGCCGAGTGCGACGCTGAGCGAGATCCTGCGGCTAGGCGAAGGCGTCGAGCGTCTGGAAGCGTTGCTGCGCCTAGCCACCCCGCCCGAGATTGCCGAGCACGTCGAACCCGCCCTGCGCCCAGCGACCCGCTCTGACGATAAGACGAGCGGCAAGCCCAAGCCTGAGTCTGAGTCGAAGACCGATCCCAAGCCCGAGCAGGCCGCATGAAGCGACGTGGACCCGCAGGGCTGTTCCCGATCAACGTCTGGCCGCCGCTCGTCGATGCAGTGACGCTGGCGCTGGCGGCGTTTGTGCTGATCACCGGCATCGCGGCGCTGGCCCAGCATGCGCTGGTCGGTCGCCTGCGCGAAAAAGAGCGCGAGCTACATCGCCTGCGCGAAGAGAAAGACCGCATCGAGCGACGGCTGCGGGCCCTGGCTCCGGCCGGCATGGTCGAGGTCGAAGGCGGCAAGGTCATCCTGCAGGGCGAGGTGCTGTTCGCCTCCGGTTCCGATGAGGTTCGCCCCGAGGCGCAGCAGCTCCTTTCAGAGATGGCGCGGGCGCTCACCGGGCTGCTCGCGGCTGAGCCGGATCAGATGGTGCTGATCGGCGGCCACACCGACAACGTGCCGATCAGCAACGCCCGCTTCGAGTCGAACTGGTCGCTCTCAGCAGCGCGCGCGGTCGCGGTGGTGCGGGTCCTGATCGCGGCTGGGCTGCCCCCAGGGCGCATCGCGGCCACTGGCTTTGCCGAGCATCACCCGCGCGGCCCCAACGATGATGATACGGCGCGCCGACGGAACCGCCGCATCGAGGTCCTGCTGGTGCCGATTCACTCGGTGTCGAGTCGATGAGCCAGCCCGCGGCCCACACGGGGGCGACAGTCTCCGGCCGCCTCTCGCCAGCCCCTTTGGCCCGCCGCCTGCTGCGCGATGCCCTGGATACCCTGGCAACCGTCGCGCCGAGCGAGCGTGAACAGACGCTTGCCGAGGTCGATCAGTTTCTCGCCCAGCCCAGTCCGGCGCGCTTTCTTTCGGCGATGCGCACACTGCGGCAGCTTCGACAGGCCGCGGCCTTGGCCCACGCGCACCTCAGCCGAGCGGAAAAAGACTTTGCCCGTGGTCTAGAGACCCTGCGACGCGAGCTAGGCGCGCAGCTTGCCGATGCCCTGGCGGCACTGCCCCTGCACGACGACGGCAACGACCACAGCAACGACGACGCGAAAGCCTCCTCATCGCCGGCCGGTCGGGTGCGCTGGCCCTCGGCGGGGGCGGGCGTGCGACTGCGCTCGCTGGCGCTGCTCTTGGCCGCGCATCACGAGCTATCAGACCGCGTCGCAGGTCGCGCCGATGCCCTGCGACAGCACCTGACGCGCGCCAAAGATGCAGCGCAAGAACAGCGGATCAGCAAGCCGGCCCCCCGTCGCCCACGACCCCTGCGACCACCCGGCAGCCCGGCCCGCAAGGCCTGACCGGCCCCCGCCTGCTAGCCGCCCAGCCGCGGGGCCCCCGCGAACAGCAGGCCGTACAGTCGCCGCCGCGCCGCCAGGTCGGCCGGGCGAGGCCAGTCATAGGCGATGGCCTGCCAGTCGGGATGCTCGGGATCGATGCCGACCACGTCGCGAATGTAGGCGGCCCCGACGACGACGAAGTGACGGCGATAGGAAAGGAGCGTCCCGCCGGCTGAGCGCTGATGCTCCTTGGCCTCGTCGTAGCGCGGATACCAGGTGTTGAGGTGCGCGCCGCCCGCCCGGCCGCAGGGCAGCGTTCCGAAGTCCTCCTCGGCGGGATCGCCGTCGATCACGCGCAGAAGATGGGCATAGTCGGTAAAGCCCAGCTCACGCGCGACGGTCGACAGGCAGTGCTTGCGTCGTACCGCGGTCGGGGCTGGCTCGGCGGACGGGAACGACGTGGGGGTCGATGTCCGCGCTCGCGGGGGCTGCAGGCGGGCCAGGGCGGCGGCGTCGCCGCGCTCGATGCGGTGTTGCAAGAGCTCGGCTCGAACTTTGACTTCAGCGATAGGGTCCACGGGGCACTCTCCTCGGTTGATTGGCCGCTACCCGCTCGTCAGGCCAGAGGAATCATGCACAGCGTGGGAACCTCGCTCTGCGTCGGGTCGCTGGCCTTATCCAGCGGCCCCGTCAGGGTGAAGACTTCTTTTAGCGGGAACGGCGCCCCTGCGCACCGCTCACAAAAGATACGGCCAAGCGC
>DAORCZ010000564.1:2438-5788 GCA_035345735.1 Pseudomonadota bacterium
CCGGCGACCGGGTCCAGCCAAGCCGGCGGCAGCGTGCACTACTACTTCTACAAGAGCCTGGGCATGCTGCGCTGTCCGGGCCGCATCGCCGGGTACACGACGCAGGCCGCCTGCGACAACCTGGGGCGCAGCCAGACCGAAAACGGCGCGGTCAACCAAGTCGGCCTCACCTGTGACCCCGATCCCGCCGGCTGCATCGTCGGCAACGAGCTTCTGGTCACCGCCACCGATCGCTGCAGCGCCAGCCACCGCTCGGTGCGCGTCGGCTACAAGAGCAACACCGTGACCGTGCGCATCGTCGACCGCACCCCGGGCAACGGCGGCTTCGATCTCGGCCTCGATCCCTACATCGACCTGGGTCTGTATGCCGACTTCAACATCGGCGTATCCGGCCCTCAGGATCTGACCTACGAGTGCCTGCCCTAATCGCCCTCCCCCGCCGCGTTCCCCGAGGCGGCAGCCCCCGTGTCGCACCACCCAAGACAGGCACTTTGGGCCGCCGCTCAGCCCCGCGCACGGCTATGCTGCGACGTGATGAGTAGGCGATGGGCTGCGGCGGCGGTGCTGTTCTGCGTGGTGTCGGGCATGGCTGGCTACCTGCTGGCCGAGGGGTACATCAACCGGCTGCCGAATCATCGCGGCTACTTCTTGGTCGGTGTGCCGGATCAGGTAGCGCCGCAGGTCGTCCCGACGGCATCCGAGCGGCCACGCCACGCCGTGCTGATCCTCCTTGATGGTCTGCGCGCCGATCACGGCAAGCACATGGCCAGCGTCGAGCTGCTGCGGCAAGCCGGGCAGTGTCGCATGAGCGATGTCGGGCCGCTGTCAGTGTCGCGGCCGGTGTACACCGTGATCTCGACCGGGTTAGAGCAGGATCGCACCGGCGTGCGCATCAACGACTGCAGCATCCCGCTGCCCGTCGAGTCGATCTTTCAGGTCGCGCACCGCGCCGGACGCCGGGTCTTTGGCGTCAGCGAGCTCCCGTGGGTGCCGCAGCTATTTCCCGACGGCTTCGACGGCTTTGAGATCGTCGCGCGCAGCGATGATCACTTCCTTCGGGAAGAGTCGGCCCTGGGTGATCTTTCGCTGTTCCTGCCGATCTATATCGACGAGGCCGCGCACGACTTTGGCGCCGCCTCACCGCAGTATCGTGAGTCGGTCGCGCGCGCCGATGCCGAGGTGGGCCGGCTGCTGTCACGCCTGGATCTGCGCCGCGATCTGGTGGTGCTGACCGCCGATCACGGTCACAGCGACCGCGGTGGTCACGGCGCACGCAGCCCAGAAGTGGCGCAGGTGCTGACCTGCTTTTCGGGGTTTGGGGTGCGCAAGCTGGCGGCCGAGACCGCCCCGCCCTTCCCCAGCCGCGCGATTGGGCCGGCGCTGGCGATGCTGTCCGGCCTGCCCTTCCCGCAGCACATGCGAGCGGGCGAAGACGGGCTGGATGTGCTGTTCGAGCTGGCCGATCCCGCGGTGTATCGCGCCGACTACCTGGCCGACCGGCAAGCCGCGCTGGCGCGCTTTCGCCAGCAGAACCGACAGGCCGTGGCGGGCTGGCTGGGACAGCCGGGCGAGGCCGACTGGAGTGCGCTCTACCGTCGGCAATCCTTGCGACAAGCGGCGCGCGGTCTGGGGGTATTCGTCGCCATCGCGGTGGCGCTCGCCGTCATCGCTCGTCGGCTATCGCAGCGTCCGACCTGGCGGCAGTTGGCTGAGCTCGGCGGCTTCTGTGGCCTGGCCGGCGGCGGGCTGGTCGTGGTGTGGATCGCGCTGCGCGGCAGCTTTGACTTCACCTCGATGAACGAGCGCGCCGACTTCATCCAGTGGGTCATCGTCGCGTCGCTGCTGACGCTGGGGGCGACGCTGGGCATCTCTGGCTTGCGTCGGCGCCCCCTCGCCGAGATCGCAGCCGGGCTGGTCGCCTTGGTCACGCTGCTCGACAGCATCAACGCGGCGCACATCGTTGCCTTCGGCTGGCCGATGGGCTTCCCACTGCCCGGCCCAGTGCTGCTCTTCGTGCCGTTTATCGCCGGCTCGTTTCAAGCCGTCGTGGCATTGGCGGCGCTGGCCGCGCTGGCGATGCGGATCCGGCAGCCGGCTAGAGCTGCGAAGCCGTCCCCTTGAACGTGTAGGTGGCCTTCACGAAGTCGGCGCGACAGGGCACCGCCTCGGTCGGGTGGAACTCGAAGTCGCCTTCCAGCGTGATGTCCTGATTCTTGGTCAGGTAGATGCGCACCTGCGGTTTGAAGGCCAGGCGGACGTCGGGGATGTTGCCGGCGGCGCGACAAGCGCTGGGGATGTTGCGCAGCTTCATCATGCACTTGGCATCGCTGTCGTCGTCGAGCTGGATGCCATTGCGAGCGTTCTGCTTGCCCCTGAGGGTGCAGGTCTTTGACAGGTCGATCTCCATGTTGTCGCCCTGCCGATAGACCGAGATGATGCCCATGTACTCGATGGGCACCACGCTGTTGGGCTCGCCGGCCGTCGCCGAGCGCAGCTCATAAACCATCGCGTGCGCGCCGGCATAGTCGCCGAGCAGCTCCTGCCCGCCACAGCCCGCCGCCGCAGCCCCGAGAAGCAGCGAGGCCGCCGCGCCACGCGCCAGCCGCCCCCAGCCCCCGGCCCGAGCCGGCTTGACTGCGACATCCGATGGGATCAATTCGTTCACTTGTTCACACGACATATAGACGCCTCCTGCAGGTCAATTGAGTCGCCAAGAAATTTGGCGAGCGGCGCACATAACACGGGTAGCGCCTCGTCGACAAGCGCCGAGACCAACGCTTACGCCGCGCGACCGACAAGCGCGTTGACGCCCGCCAGCCGGCCAGCCTAAAGTGCCGTCCCGCCGTCCATTCCGACGACAAACTGCTGCTTTAGGGAGGTCCGATGTTCCGTAAGTGCTCGCTCATTTCGCTGCTCTGCCTGGGGGCCAGTGCCCTCCTGGCCTGTGGCCAGCCCGACGCTGTCGACGAGGCCACCGCTTCAACCCAGGCGCCGCTGGCACTGACTCAGGATGCCGAACGCCGCTGGGACTGGGCCGATCGCCGCGTAACCCGCCCCAACCTGCAGGCGGTCTGGGGCAGCAGCGCGAATGACGTCTGGGCCGTCGGCTCCGGCAGCGCGACGCTGCACTGGGACGGCACGGCGTGGCGACGCATCGGAAATCCCGGCACCAGCGATACACTGCAGGCCGTCTGGGGCACCGCCAGCAACAACGTGTACGCCGTCGGCGACAACGGGCTGTGCCTGCGCTGGAACGGCTCGGCGTGGCGCCGTATCGATCTGCCGACGCCCACCGGAGTCGGCCTCAACGACATCTGGGGCAGCGCCGCCAATGACCTGTGGGTGGTCGG
>DAORCZ010000565.1:0-5777 GCA_035345735.1 Pseudomonadota bacterium
CGGCTGACCAGGGCGACCAAGGCGCTCGAGAGCTGCTCTGGCGTGCAGCTCTTGCATGTCTGCTCATCGGCGCTGGATTCTTCGCCGACTTCCAAATCGAGCAAGCCCACGCGCAGCTGAGCCCCGGCTGGGTTCTGCCGCACGCGGATATCCAGCACCGCACCCGCATCGACTTTGCGCGCCAGATCGATCTGACAGCGGGGTTCCCCCATGCAGCCTGAGAGCTGCGGCGTGCCCGCTAGCTGCAGCGCAAAGTCGCGCGACAGCGGCGACAGGCGATGACTCAGCAGGCCCTTTTCGACCGCCTGCAACAAGCGCGGGCGTAGGCCTTCGGGGAGCTCGCGCCAGTCTTCGAGCAGCAGCACTCCAGGCAGGATGCTCAGCACCAGGGCACCACTTGTCACATCGGTGCGAAGCTCACCAGAGCGGCCGGCCAAGATCTGCACCTGATCTTCAATACGCTGGGTGCCGCGCGATAGCGCGAGCTTGTGCTCGGCGGGCGAAACCAGAAGCGGCAGCGGCAGCGGTAAGCTACCGACGACGCGCCCATCGACGAAGACCAGGGTGCCGCGCTCGCCGCGGATGCTCAAGCTCCCCGCGGGCGGGATGGCAGTGGCAAGCACGCGCTCGGCTTCGCGGATGGCCAGCGTGAGCTCAGACTCGGGCTTGGGCGGGGCATCGCCGGAAGCCGGACCGGCGGGGTTCGGGGTTGGCGCAGCCGCACCGACATCAAGCTCGGGATCGGCCAGGAAGCGTCGCATCAGATCGTAGGCGTCCAACACGCGGCCCTCGGCCTGGGCGAGACGTCCAAGCTGATACAGCGAAAGCGGGCCGGGCTGCGTGCGATAGGCCGTGCTGAGCGCGGTCTGTGCCGTCGACAAATCGCCGCTTTGCAGCGCAGCTTGGCCCCGCTGCAGAGCTTCCCGGGCCACCTCTTCGCTATCGGCGGGAGCGTGGCGCACCGGGCGAGCCGAGACCGGGTTTGCAAGCCCCAGCAAAAGAGGGAGGACGCAGAGTCCTAGCTGCGCTAGCCGAGTGTGGCACGACGTGACCGGGGCGCTCCGCCACCGGCGAGGCGCTGTCCAAGATCGACTTGGCATCTCAGCCGCCGAAGCCGCCGCGACCGCCGCTGTGATATCCGCCGCGATGGCTGCCATGGCTGCCGCGCGAAGGCGGAGCCGAGTGATGGAAGATGCCGTGGAAGTGCGGTCGGGCGCGTGGGCCCCCGAAGCCGCCATGCGCGCGCTGATAGAAGTATGGACTGGTGATCACGGTATGCCGATGCCGCGGAATGTAGTGGCGGCAGTAGTGGAAATAGCGATAGGTGCTCCCGCCGACATAGGTGCGCACGACGGGCTGCGGTGCGACGCGTTCGCCCAGCAGATCATCTAGCCCCAAGAGCCCAATCTGGATCCCCGCCTGGCTGTAGCGCAGGAAGGAATCGTTGAGATCATCCTCCTCGGTGATGGGGGCCGAGTCGGTGCCTAGGGTCTCGGTCAGATAGACGACCTGGCGAATGCCGTGGCGGGCCAGGGTCTCGGGATCGGGAAGATCAGAAGCCGTCAGGTAGTAGCGATTGTCGACGGACTCTTCATCGGGGGCTTCGTCGCGGAAAGCCAGACGCCAAGCGTCCAGCAGGAAGACCGGGCGAGTGCCCGAGATCCCGGGCTCGGGCAGGCGCGGGCGCAGCGACACCAGGGCGGACAGCGTCTCTTCGGCCGGAATGATCTCTTGCTGCGCGGGCCAGTTGTTGAAGGTCAGGACCAGCGAGACCGGATGGTTGGCGTTGTGGCTAATCGCGTTGCCAAAGGCGGCGGATGCGGCACCGCGCAGATCGACGATCCACAGCGTGTCGGGAGCCAGGCCAGCGGCGGCCACCATGGCCCCGGCTTGCTCGGCGCGGCGGACGATCTGCAGACTGCGCACATCGGGTAGCTGCCCAGGCGCAGCGTCTTCCCCCAGCGAGGCAAGCAGCGTCCACTTGCTGTAGCGGGCCCACGGATCTTCGGCGGGTAGTTGCCACGCCGCGAAGGCCCGCGCCGCCGAGGGCAAGAGCAACTGATGCGGTGCTGGAATTTCCTCCGCCCGGACGAAAAACTCCGCTGAAGGAGGGCGGGCCGTGGCGCAGGAACCAGCGAGCAGTGCGAGCGGAGCAAAGACCTTGGGTCGCATGGCCAGCCTCTAGTCCTGCGCGCCGCGGGGGCGGCGGAGAGTGGAAGGGTCGGGGGACTGCACAAACACCGGCAGACAGAGCGCGCTGTGCGAGGCGTGGCTCTCGGCGGTGAGCCGTGCGAAGTAGCCCGCGAAGCTGCCGTTGAGCACATAGACACCCAAGGTGACGAGTAGCGGACCATACGGGCTGTCGATGCGCTGCTGCGGCACGAATTCTTGGACGACCCAGACCTCGCCGCGGGCCAGATCCGCGGTGGCCAGGGCCAGCGCGCGCTCCCAGTCGGCTGGGCTGAGCAGCGAGCCGACGAACACCTCCTCACCGACGCGGCCAAGCGCACGTTTGAGGACCCAGCGGGCCGGTGTGGCCAGTAGGTCGGCAGGGCTGAGCTCTGCTAGCGCATACGTTCGCGGCAGGTAGCGGAGGGCCTCGCGTGGGAAATTTTCATCGTCGGCCTGCAGGGCGTGCGCGCGGGCGAAGGCCTGCTTCGACTGGCTGTAGATGGCGGCAAAACTCGACAGGCAGCGCACGCCGCCGTCGGCGACGACTGAGGCAATCTCGGCCAGGTTGCGCTGGCCCTCCATGAACTCGGTGGGGAAGTAGCGATACAGCACCGAGATTTCCTGCGGACCGACAAACAGCCGGCGCCCACGACGGCGCAGCGAGGTGGGCGAGGCCAAGATCGCCTGTGCCCCCAGTCGCTTGAGTTCGCGCTGCACGAGCGCGCAGACCTGCAGATCTTCGGCGTAGGCCGTGGCGTAGATCAGCGCAATCGCCCCACGCCCGCCGGTCATCGCGATCAGTTCACGGGCCAGATCCTCGACGACGGTAGTTGGATTGTGGCCGTGCGCGTAGCCGGCCGCCTGCGCCAGTCGCGGCAACCCCAGGGCTTCGTTGTGACCGCCGGGACAGTCGGCGTTGATCTCGCAGGCCTGCCAGCCGGCTTCACCAAGCAGCAGATCGACGCGCACCAAGCGCGCCGTATCCCCCGCGGCGTAGGCGGCTTGCGCTAGGCGCACCACTTCAGGCGAGAAGCCATAGCGGCTGGCTTCGCCGGGATCCTTGAGCGCACGCTCGGCCACTCGATCAATCAGGCGAGCCGCCGTTGTCGCAGCGGTGACCGCTTGGCTGTGGAGTTCTTGGCTGAGCACTAAAGGGTGCAGGTTGACGCGGCGACTGCCTTCGACCCAGGCATCAAACAGGAAGTAGCGCTGGGCCAGCTCGCGCTCAAACAGCGGATGCGACAGCGGATCGCGCAGCGCCAAGCTCTCGACGCAGATGCGATCAGATCCGCTGGATGTGGGCGCCGCCGCGGCGTTCATTTCATGAGTCCCTGCAGCGTGCTCCACAGCGCCGGATCTTCGCCGCCCAGGCTGTAGAAAAGAACGCCGACCCCTGGACCGACCAGGCTGTCGAGATCATGCAGGCGGCGCGCGGTGGTGTGCGCGTCATCGAACCACACCTCGTTGCGTGCCGCTTTGTCGTCGGTAAACGAGTAGTGGAGGCTGCCTTCGTCGGACCGCAAGATCTGCAAGTGGCGCGTGCCCGCCAGGCCCGTTGCCGCCAGGAACGACAGCGGCTGCGGGCGACTGCCGACAAACTGCACGCCGTAAAGCGGCAGCGCCAGACTGACCGTGCTCGCGCCGCTCTGCCGGCTGGCCAGGTTGACGACGCTCGCGGCCCAACCCGCATCGGTGGTCGGGCCCGGCGTGCCATCGCAGCAGCTGTAGTCCAGGGTCAGCGAGTAGATGTCGCGCACGCTGCCGGCGAGGGAGCGCAGGTTGACCGCGCTGCCCATCGGCAGATCACTGGGCTCGGTGCTCGACGGCGGCACAAAGATCGAGGGTTTACGACCGGGAAGCTGGGCGGACAGTGCCTTCACCCAAGCGGTGACATCCGGCTCGCTGTCACCGGGGAGCGCGGGCAGAGCAACGACCAAGCCGTCGGCCTGGTTGGCAAAGCTGGCAGCCCCTGCCACCGTCAGGTCACGCTGCGCTGGATCGCGCAGCAGGGCAGCCAGGCGGGTAGGCGACAGGTCCTGACCCAGCTCATCGCGAGCGGTGATGCCTAGCTCGACCCGCCCCACGCGCGAGCGCAGGAACGAAATCGTGCTGCTCATCGCTTGCTGGGCATCGGCATCGCGAGGCG
This sequence comes from Pseudomonadota bacterium, assembly GCA_035345735.1. Taxonomy (GTDB): domain Bacteria; phylum Myxococcota_A; class Polyangia; order Palsa-1104; family JAEUJZ01; genus JAEUJZ01. Next base: position 4,319 of record DAORCZ010000565.1, read on the forward strand.
TCACCACCCCTTCGCGGATCGCTGGGCAGATCAAGATCGCGGTCGAGACCACGCTGCGCAGGGCATCCTGCATCAGTGCGGCGCGTTGACCTGCATCCAGCGTGCACTGTTCGATGACCAGCGTACCTGGGCGCTTGTGCAGCGGCTGATCGGTCTGCCCACCATCACAGCCGAGGAGCTGGCCGACCCAAAGGAGCGATCCCAGGGCGCCGACAAGCGGAGTGCAACCGGCACGGTGGGCAGGGCGGGGAGGGCTCTTATGCATCGGAATTCCCATCTCGCTCTCTCAGCCTCCGATCGAAAATAGCGTCGTTAGGGTAAACAGCAGGCGAAACTGCGAGGCCATGGCGACGGCGGGTTCGGCTCCGTCGCGCGGGATGAGCAGCGGCGGATTGCCGTCGACCCGCCCAGTGCCGCCAAGGCGCATGTCCAGCAGCATGCGCCCCCAGCCGCGCTCGCGCGCCCCCAAGGGCAGGCTAATCCCGAGGCCGCCGTGTCCGCCCATCATCCAGGCTTCCTCGGCCGTGAGGCCAGGCACGCTGCCGGCGATGTCGCGGCGGGCGTAGATGACGTCAAACGTAGCGGTCAGATAGAGCGGCGAGGGGCTGCGCGTCAGGTTCCAGATGTAGCCAAGCGACATCGGTACATCGAGTCGTCGTAGCAGGCCGGTACTGTCGAGTGTCGTCGCAATGCCGATGGCAAATTCCGGCAGGATGCCGGCTTGGTAGGGCGAAAGGACGACCTGCGCTCCGGTGTAGGCGGTGCTCGCGACATCGCTGGTCACCATGCCGACCAAGGCGCGCAGCCCTAGACCCAAAAGTGGGCCGCCTGGTAGGCGCGGGGCCGGCACATCGGCGGCGACGGCCATCGGGGCAGGCGGTACAGCGGGCGTGGTGGGCGCGTTTTCCGGTGGTGGGGCGTCGCCGCTGCTAACCATCGGCGGCAGCGGCAGACTGGCCTCGCCGGGCACTTGCACCGAGGTCGGCCCGCTGGGCATCGGCTGCACCAGACCACCACGGTACAGCGTGCGATCCACCAGATGCCCACCGGCGTCATAGGCCTCGATAAGACCGTCCAGCCAGCCGTCGCGAAACTGCAGCACCTCGGCAACGCTGCCTGAGGCGTGATAGGTCAGCACCAGCCCGCTCGCCGTACCGAAGCGGCAGATCCGCTCGCGCAGCGGGACGCCCAGACAAAGGATCCCGGCCAGCCGACCGTTTGCGTGCAGCTGCGGCTGGGCTTCCGGAGCGGGCGACGCGACCGCTGTCACACCCGGCACCGTCGCTGAATTCGGGGTGGCCGGGGTAACCGGGGCAGCCAAGGGGGCCGCGGGCGACGCGGCAGCGCCATCGGGCATCTGGGCGGCGGCGACAAGAGGCCAAGCCACGCAGGCGGTGACCAGCGTGCATGCGGCAGGAAGGCAACTGCGGCTCCCCATGGACATGCAATTGTACGCGGC
>DAORCZ010000566.1:0-5769 GCA_035345735.1 Pseudomonadota bacterium
CCGACTTCTGCAGCATCTCTTCATAGGCCGACAGACGCGCCTTGCTCTTGGCGTGGCGGGCCTTGGGCGATGCGCGCACCCACTCTAGCTCGCGCGCCAGCGCCTTCTGGCGGGCCGACTCTTGCTTCTCTTCGACGGCCAGGCGCTGCTGCTTCTGCTCCAGCCAGGACGAATAGTTGCCCTCGAAGGGGTGCCCCTGGCCGCGATCCAGCTCCAGAATCCAGCCGGCAACGTTGTCGAGGAAGTAGCGATCGTGGGTGATGGCCACGACGGTGCCGGGGAACTCTTCGAGGTGCCGTTCCAGCCAGTGCACCGAGTCGGCATCGAGGTGGTTGGTCGGTTCGTCAAGCAGCAGCATATCGGGCTTGGACAAGAGGATGCGACACAGCGCCACGCGACGGCGCTCGCCACCTGACAGCACCGTGACATCGGCATCCGGCGGCGGCAGGCGCAGCGCATCCATGGCGATCTCGAGGGTGCGCTCTAGCTCCCAGCCGTTCACCGCGTCGATCTGGTCCTGCAGCTTGGCCTGCTCCTCCAGGAGCTTTTCCATCTCGTCGCCGTCCATCGGCTCGCCGAGCTTGTTGCTGACTTCTTCGAAGCGCGTGATCAGGGCGCGCACGTCCTTGACCGCTTCGGCGACGTTTTCAAAGACGTTCTTTTTCGGATCGAGCTGGGGCTCTTGCGGCAGGTAGCCGATCTTGATGCCATCGGCGGGACGGGCCTCGCCCTGAAACTCTTGATCGACACCGGCCATGATGCGCAAAAGCGACGACTTGCCAGAGCCGTTGGGACCGATGACGCCGATCTTGGCGCCGGGCAGAAACGACAGCCAGATGCCCTTTAGGATCTCGCGCTGGGGGGGTACCACCTTGCGCAGGTTCTGCATCGTGAAGATGTACTGGTGAGCCATGGGGTCCGTTATTTCCTCGTGGTTCGAAGGCTGACAGAGCGCAGCCGCGCCGCGATCGGCAAACAGCTTAGACGGCGGTGCGCGTGACAGGCGGTAGATATAGGCCGTGCAAGGTATAGGCGAGGATCTCGTGCGCGACATGGCGAAGCTCGGGCTCGCTGCTGTCCCGGCGAGCGATCCACTGCAGCGCGACTTCCTTCAGCCCGCCGAGCGCGGCTTGCGCCACGACGCTGACATCACACGCGCGCACCAGGCCCATCTGCTGGCCCAGTCGCAGCGCATGGCACAGCAGATCAAGCACGCGGCCATAGAAGTCGGCCATCTTGGCGTCACACTCGGCATCGAGCCCCTCGGCCATAAGCAGGGTGATGCGCGTGATGTCGCGGTTCTGCTGCAGCACAGAAAAGATGCGGTCGAGGTTCGACTCGATCTGCAAGAGCGGCGGCGGGGCAGCTGGCGCCAGATCGACGACGCGCACCACGCTGCGGATGCGAGCCAGAAACTCATCGACTAGCTCATCGAAGATGGCGCGCTTGCTGTCGAAGTGCAGGTAGAAGGTCCCGCGGGCGATGTCGGCGCGATCGAGCAGATCTTGGATCGACGTTGCGTGATAGCCGCGCTGGGCGAAGAGCTGACGGGCGACTTCAAGGATCTGTAGGCGTCGCTCATTGCGCAGACGCTGCGCGCGCAGCGAGCGCCCATCGCTGACTACATCGCTGGCGACATCGCCCATCCGATCGCTCCGCGCCTCGGTCGGCCGACTTGACGACGGAGACTCGGGGGCTTGGGGACCAGAGCTATCGGCACTGCGACTCACGTGGCGCATCCTATACTGTCTGGGCACTGTAAAGGAGGCTGCTCATTTCGCGCACCTAACCCCTTGACATCGCATCAAATCTCAGGGATAACATTCTTGTAAAGTAGCTCACTGCTTTGTCCACCTCTCACACCCCCTAAAGAAACCGGGCAGAGGGGATACAAAGCGACCCTGCGGACACGTTAGACAGAAAGACGGTCGCGTCATGACTACCGGAGGCTCCATGGCTGGTTCTACTGATAAGCGCAAGCAGAGTCTGTACTTTCCCGAGGATATGCTGAAGGAAATTCAGGAAGAGGCGACGCGGCAGGACCGCTCGCTCTCGTGGATCGTGCAGAAGGCTTGGAAGATTGCGCGCAACGAGATTAAGAAGTATCCCTCTGTGAATGAGATCCCCGGAGACGACGACGAGCGCGGCTCCAAGGAGTAGCGCTGAGCCGAGCCCTGACTCGGCCCAAGCCGCCCCTGTGACCCCGCCCACGCCCGCCTCAGCATCCCCCTCTCCCAAAGTTTCAGCTGTAAGCTTGACCACAGCCGCCGGTGCGAACCGACGTCGGGCGGGCTTTGCGCTCTGCCCCGATGGGGACGGGCCGCCGATCTCCCTGTTCTATGAAGTCACGGGTCAGAAGGCACCCGCCCCGACGCTGCTGCTCTGCGATGGCTTGGGCTGCGACGGGTACGTGTGGAAATACCTGACGTGGGCCCTGGCGACCGAGTACCGCATCATCCACCTGCAGTACCGCGGTCACGGCCAGTCCAGCCTGCCGGCCGACTTGCAGAACGTGCGGCTGTCGGACTTTGCCCGCGATGCCGTCGCGGTACTCGACGCCTGTGAGTGCGAGCGGGCGATCTTCATCGGTCACTCGATGGGCGTGCAGGTGGCGCTAGAGGCCTACAACCAGACGCCGGAGCGTGTAGCGGGCCTGGTCCTGGTCTGCGGCAGCTATGGCCACCCGCTGCGGACGTTCAAAGGCAGCGATCGCCTAGAGTCGCTGCTGCCGGTGCTGCGGGCCACGGTGTCGCGGATGCCCAAGGTGGTGTCGGCGCTGTGGCGGCGAGCGCTGCCGACGCAGCTATCGTTCTACCTGGCGCAGCAGATCGAGATCGATGGGACGCGCGTGCGGCGCGAGGACTTCTTCCCTTACCTTGAGGGCCTAGCAGCTATGGATCCGCGGATGTTTGTGTGCACCATGGCGGCGGCGGGGGGGCACTCGGCCAAGGACATCCTGTCGCGCATCGCTGTGCCGACGTTGATCGTCGCTGGACGCCGCGATTCCTTCACGCCGATGACCCTTTCAGAAGAGATGGCCCAGGTCATCCCAGGTGCCGAGCTACATATCATCGAGTCCGGTACGCACACCGCGCCGATCGAGCGTCCGGCGGAGATGGCGGCCACGATCAGCGGCTTTCTGCGTCGGCGGCTTGCACCGCCCGCGCTACCGGCTGCTTCGTCTGAGCCGGCGGGTTCGGGGGCTCCGTCCAGTCGAGGGCCGCAGTGAGCGACGCGCACCAGGGCGGACCCAGCGACGCGGGCCCAGAGCCGGCCGGGCAAAGCGCGCAGCCGCAGCCGACAGTGGAAAGCGATGGCTATGAGCTTCCGCCGGGCCAGCCGCCGCTCTCGCCCGAGGAGCTTGCACGCCGTCGGCAGCGCCATCGCATGTCGCAGGGCACGCTGTGGTTTATGCGCGTCGGCATCGTCGCGATGCTGGCAGTGATCGCCGTGCTGTGGTGGCGCCGCAATCATCAGAGCGACGATCAGCTGGACCTAATCCGCTATGTCGAGATCGACCTACCGGCGCTGTCTTATGTCGAGGGCCCGGTGGTCGAGCGCCTCAATGCGTTGTTCGAAGAAAAGACCCGGAAGCCCGAAGAAGTTCGTCGTGAGATCGCTGATGAATTAATGCCCGCTCTCATCCGCCTGCGCCGGGCCGCGGAAGCGCCGACACGGGGGGCGCAGACCGATCAGGTGCGGGCCTTGGCGGGGGAGTACTTCGCCTACGTCGAGTCGCTGATCGAGGTGGGGCGGACGGCCATCCGCGTGATCGATGACAAGAAGCTCGATCCGCAGGAGGGCTTTATGCAGCTGCGCGGCTCGCTGCGGGCCGCGGCTGAGCGGAATTCCGCCTGGCGACGTCACGTCAGCGACGCCAGCCAGCACCTGGGCTTGTCGAAGCCGCGCTAGAAAATGTAGCTGCCGTTGAGCGTGACCTGGTGTTTGCTGTAGTTGCGATTGTCGAGGGCGTTGGCGATCGTCGAGAAGTTGACGAGTAGCGAGTACCCAAGCTCTAAGCCGAAGCCCAGTGGCAGCGACTTGGCGACGGCGAGATCGAAGCCGACGGTCTTGTCGATGCGGGTCGTGGACGGCAGGACAATGTCGCCGACCGTGGCGCTGGAGGGCACGGTCACCATGCTGCCGGCGGTGCAGCTTGTCGCGCCGCGGGGACAGGGAATGGTGATCCGCGTCGGGGTGAAGGTCGCGCTGTAGTCCTCACTGTAGCTGCGGTATTCGAAGCTGGCGCCGGTGATGAGGTCCATGTCCCAGGGGACGCTGAGCCGAAAGCGCGTCGCCACCTCGTGGCCCAGGTAGCTAAGCGGCGAGCGATTGTGAAAGGTCCCCAAGACGCGGGGCATCGGGTTCGCTATCAGGTCGCTATCCGGCGAGAGCTCCAGGCTGTTGGTGAAGACGCCGGTGCGCTCGGAGCGCAGCCGATACGAGAGCTGAGCGCGCAGACCGAGGGTCGTGCCACGCAGGCGAAGCTCCTGTGTCAGCTTGGCCTCGTCGCGATCAGCGTCGAGAAAAGCGTCGTTGCTGCGATCGTATGAGCGGCGGAGCTGGTGCTGATAGAGCAGTCGGGTGCGCAGCTTGCGACTCTCGATTAGCGTTGCGTCGACGATGGCGTAGAGCCCCCACTGATACGGTGCAAACGAACGAAGGCCGGTGAAGCTGGTGGTCACATCGAGGTGGGGACGCAAAAGGAGCCACGACAGCGGCTGCCAGTTGAGCTGCAGCGGGACGGTGTGTTCCTGCCGGTTGTAGGCATCGTGATCGAAGCCGGCCGAGGTCAAAAAGTACTGATAGAACTGGTAGCCAAGTCGGGCCTCGAAGGTCCCGAAACGGAACAGCCGACCCGACAGATCGAACGAGATCGTGATCGGCAAGTCCCACTCGGACACCGACGGTGCGGGACTGGCGTAGGTGCGGCGGATAGCGTCGGGATAGTTGGCGATCAGCTCGTTGAGGAGCTGATTGAGTGCCAGCCTGAGCTGATCCCGCGTCGCCGTCATGCTGCCAGTCATGGTCTGGGCCTGCATCGAGTTGCCTGCCGAGGTCAGCGCGGTGCCAGTCATGGTCTGCACGTTGGCGCCTTGCAGGACGTTGGAGTCGTAGCCAAGCGTCACCGAGCCATAGAAGCTCAGCTGTTCGCGCAAGGCTTCGGTCTTGGCTCGGCGGGCCAGCGTCTCGGCTTCGCGCTGTTCGTCCGCATCGCTGAGACCGAGGCGCAGCGCGTCCTGGGCCGCCGCCCGCGCTGGCTTGAACTGATCGAGCTCGAAGAGAGCTCTGGCGAGCTCCAGGTGTAGATCGGCATCGCTCGGCGTGAGCTTGATCCCCGCACGAGCCTCAGAAACGATCTCCTCTTCTTCGCCGTCTTCGCGCAAGGCGAGCACCCGCACGTAGTGCAGGAGTGCGCGCTCCTCCGGCGCGAGGTCGCTGTCCTGGGCCTGCTCGATCGCCAGCTTCAGGCGCTGCGCAGCTAGGCTCGCCTGGTGCGCCTTGAGCAGCTGGCGGGCCTCGGAAAATAGCGCGAAGATCTGCGCCCGGCGCAGCACGGTTTTGGCTTCGGCGCGTAGCGAATCGTCGCTGTCGGGCTGGGTGAGGACGGCTTGCGCGCTGTCTCGGGCCTCGACGTATTGCTTGTCTGCAAGCTGCGCCTTGGCCAGCTCAAGCCGGCAGTCGGCGTTGCCGGCATCCAGCTCCAGCGACTTGCGCAGCGATGCGATGGTCTGGTTCCGCAGGCGAGCCCCAGCTTGGCTCTGCGCT
>DAORCZ010000567.1:0-5764 GCA_035345735.1 Pseudomonadota bacterium
GGCGGCAACGACAAGCTGCGCCAGCTGGCCGTCACTGGGGAGCGTACGCGAGTCATCAAGACGCCGCTGTCGCTGGCCGCCCTGCGGCTGAACATGCTGAGCCTGCTCGTGCGCGACAAGCTGCAGCCCAGCGAGACCTTGTCCGCGGGGAGCAGCGGGAGCGTGGCGGCCGTCAATCCCGCGGCGGTGTCGTCCCCAATGTCGGCGGTAGCGGCATCGTCGTCGCAGGTGGCTGCGTCGCCGCTCGCAGCGGTGCCAGCCTTGTCGTCCGCAGCGTCGTCCGCCGTGGCGGCGCCCAGTGGACCGCGGTCGCGCATGATCGGTGGCGATGATGACTTTGGGGCGCCGCTGCCCGTCGGCGCAGCCCGCCTGTTCAGTCAGGCGCAGCTGGGTCGTCTGCAAGAGATCACCTCGTCCGTGCGCTGTGAGTGTCCGAACCATATGGCCGAGCTGGTCTCCAGCCTGGCCGCCTTCGAGGAGTACTCAAAGAGGTGCGAGAACAGCGACGCCGCCGATGCCGCGATGCACGCCAAGCTATATCGCGAGACCAGCCGCGCCCGCCGCCTGATGGAAGAGGCCCTGATCGCCCTGTGTCGCTACGAGCGCATCGATCTCTAGAGCTACCGAAGATCTACCGAAGGCGGCCCCGAGCCGGACCGGCTAGCCGGGGATCTGACTCGATCGCTGGGGCAGGCGAGACTGCGACCGTGTCGCAGGCAGCGACGGCGAACAATCAAAATGCATTTGAAATTACATAAAATTTTCGTGTTAAAATGGCGCGGCATCCGCGTGATGGTGACGCGGCGGCAGGGGTTGGGATGGCTGCACAGACCGCGCATAGCAAAGACCGACGACGGGCGAAAAGAGCCCTGCTGTTCCCTCTGCTTGGGCTGCTGACGGCAGTCTCGGCGACGGCCTGCAACCCGACGCCGTCTGATGCCGTGGCCGGCAACGCCTATGAAGAAGATGCGATGCCCGAGAGCCTGCCCTCGTTTGCGCTGCGCTGGCTGTTCGGGGTCGGCATGGGCAAGCGAGTCAGCGACGGTCCGCTGCAGCTTTACTACGACGAGCCGGTGACTGAGACGCAGGCCCGCTCGACCGCTCGCTTCCTGCGCCGCTTTGGTCTGGCCGAGCGCGAGGGCTTGGTGCAGATCCGCCGCTCGCCGAGCGCTCGCAGCCGCGCCGCCGCCTCCAGCTACGAGATCCGCATCAGCACGCCTTACACCCGCCGCGAGCACATCGATCGTGAGACTCGCGCCGCTCTCCAGCTCTTGGCGCTGTCGGCCGAGGGCGCGGTCTTCGACGGAGAGCCCGTCCACCTCTACATCTGCAACTCCATGCTGCAGCCGCTCGTCATCCTGCGGCCGCGGCTCAAACCGCTTTCGCCGTAGCCAGCTCAGATCGGGCGAAAAAAGGCCCTATCCGAAACAGAAAATTTGGCTACGATAGGTTTTTATGTCATTCAAGTCACTGTTGTTCTCAGGGGTGCTTATCTGGCTTCTTCCCGTCGCAGGATGCTTCCTGCGGCCGCAGACAGTCGTAGATCGCTTCGCTGCTGAGTTCCGCTGCCCGAAGGATCAGGTCAAGGTCGAGCAGCCAGACAAGACCGCAAAAGATTTTTATCGTGCGATGGGATGCAATCGACGCGCGAGCTACCGCTGCAGTGGTGACTACGGCGAGTTCTGCGAGCGCATCGGCCAGCCCGAGACCATCACGCCCGAGGCTGGTGAGCTAAGCCCCGGCACGCCAGTCGGCGAAGGCAGCGCTTCGACGCCGCCCACCGCTCCCGCCCAGCCCGACAAGAAGTCCAACTAACTCGTCGCTGTCCGTCGCCGCCCACTCTGCCCCGAGCGCAGGGGGAACAAAGGGTCTGTGCCGACGCCATAGCCGGCGATGCAGCGACTGCGTGAGGGGGGTGTGAGTGGTAAATTTATGTAATGAAGATCACTTTGCTGTCCGGGGTGGGCCTTCGTTTGCTGGTGGTGCTGGGTCCGATCGCCGCGGGGGCAGCGTGTGGCCCGGCGGCTACGAGGGGGACTGGCACGGCCGCGGTGAAGACGACGGCTACTCCGGTCGTTGCTGAGCGCTCTTCGGCCCGCTCGGGCGCGGCTTCCGCTGTGCCACTGGTCGAGTGTTCGGCGACCGACTTTGCACCGAGCCCCCTGACGGGCAGCACCAGCTTTTCGGTGCTTGAGGACTGGCCTCTGGACGGCCGCGATGCGTCTGCCGGCAGCAGCAAAGAGAACCCGGTCATGCGCTGCGGGCCACGCGACAGCTACGCCTTCATCGCCGGCATCTATCGCTGTGCCGACGGCAGCAATCCCCTCGACGGCAACGTCGGAGCCGGCGGGGCGGCGCGGCGGGGCAATGTGGGCCCCAACAGCCAGCATCACATCATCGATCTGTACGAAGTGCCCTGCCCGGGCGGTGCCGAGCAGGTCTACGTCGATATGTACGGCTGTCCCGAGGCCAGCAAGCGGACGCCCAGCCCGTCCGCTCTGCGCCTCAACGAAGAGCTGCCAGCCGCGGTCGGGAAGTTGATGCAAGAAGCACTGGATCTGAGCGGGGACGAGAAGTATGCCGAGGCGATTGCCAAGGTGCGCGACGCCCTGGCTCAAGCCGACACGACACTCGACCCCGACCATCCCCATCGCGCCCGCTTGCTCGATCTCCTCGGCTCGCTGCAGCAAGAGTCAGAGCAGCTGGATGAGTCGGAGTCATCGCTGGCCTCGGCCTATCGCATCTGGAACAGCGCGGGCTGGCCCCCAATCGCGCTCTCGGGCAACACCTGCGTCCGCCTGTCCCGCGTCTATGCCGCGCACAAGCAGACCACGCTGGCCACCTGTGTCGCGTCGCGCGGCGTGGCCTATCTCAGCGACGTCAAGGGCCCCTACGATGACCGCGTCATCGGCAGCCTCTACCTGCTCGGCGAGCTTGCGCAAGAGAGCGGTGAGCTAGAGCTTGCCGAGAAGCTTCTGCGACGCGGCGTGCGCCTGGCCGAGCTGTCGCGTGGACGACGGCATCCCCTGGTGGTGAGCGGCATCAACAAGCTTGACGCCTACTACGAAAAGCGCGGCGACTCCGCCAGCCGGGCGGCGCTGCGCAAGCGGGCTCCTTCTGGCTCGGCGAACGCCAGCAAGATCTGACGGTCGCCGACCCGCATTCGCGACGCAGTGCCCGATGCGTAGGACAGCACATCGCCGGCCCCGAAAATGTGGCCGTGCGTTCGCGCAGCGCGGCGTGCTAGCGTCATGAAGTCCTGTCAGGCTCGTTCCCGCGAGGGCGCAAGCCAGGCTCCATCCTTCGTCTGTTCTCGAACAAGGTGTCTCTGGATGATCCGTCGTCTTGCACTCCTGTGGCTGTGCGTCATCGCGCTGATGACGACGCCCGGCGTGCGTGCCGACTGGGCTCCGCGAGGCGCGCAGCGGCTGCTTTCAGGAGAGCAGTCGCTGGCCATCCAAGCGGTCAGCAGCCGTCAGACCCTGCACCCCGAGCGCCAGGGCGGTTCGCCGCGCCAGTCCACGGGCAAGGCAGCGCTCCTTGGTTTGCTCCCGCCTCCTCCGCCACGCATTGCGCTACCGCAGGCCACGCTCGCCCACGGGCTGACGCCGCCCCTCCTTTGGGGGGTGTGCTCCAGCGCGGCGCGTGCGCGGGCTCCCCCCTCCGTCGCGTAGGTCCCCTCGTTCCTTTCTGCAGCTCACACGGTGCCCAGGCACCAGAGGGAGAATTCTATGTCGACAGAACATCCCGGGCCAGCGTCCAGCCAGCCCGAGTCGGGGTCTAGTGCGAGTCGCGGCAGCCTGCCGCTGGCCGCGATTGGGCTCCTCATGTTGGTGCTGCTCGTTGTCACCAACATGAACTGCTAAGTGCACCCGAGGCCGTCCTGCGAAGGGTTCGCAGCGGCGGCGTCGGGCTGAACGCAGTCTTCCCGGGCGGTGATCGCCAGACGGGGCTCTCGTTCTGAGGGCCGGCTGGCTCACCGCACCGGCTGATCTCCAACCTGGCTGGGCGGGTTGTCGTTGCGGGGATGCCTCGCGCGGCGACGACTCCACCGCGACTTGCCGCGGCCCGGCCAGTCACTCGCAAGAGAAAGGGAGACATCCATGGGTCACATTCCGTTTCTAGATGAGCTGGCGTTAATCGCTGGCTTGGGTGTGGTGGTTACGCTCATCCTGGCCCGCCTGCGCTTGCCGACCGTCGCGGGCCTGCTCCTCGTCGGTGCGCTGGTTGGGCCGCAGGGCTTGGGTCTGGTGCGCTCGACCGGATCGATCGAGATCTTGGCCGAGCTTGGCGTCGTGCTCTTGCTCTTCACCATCGGCCTTGAGTTTTCGCTGGCGCGCTTGCGCCACATCTTTCGCAGCGTCGCGCTGGGCGGTCTGACCCAGGTGCTGCTGACGACGGCGGTGACGCTGGCGGTCAGCGTTTTTTTCCATCAGCCAGTTGGACGCAGCGTGCTCTACGGCTTCGTGTTCGCGATGTCGAGCACCGCCATCGTGCTGCGCTTCCTCGCCGAGCGCTGCGAGCTAGATGCGCCGCACGGCCGCTTCATCGTCGGTACGCTGATCTTCCAGGATCTGTGCGTGGTGCCGATGGTGCTGATCGTTCCGCTTCTGGGGAGCGCGAGTTCGGGGGGCGATGTGCTTTACGCCGTGGCGCTTGCGCTGGGAAAAGCGGTGGTGGTGGTGGTGGCGACGGTGGCCATCGCGCGGCTCTTGGTGCCGCGGGTGCTGTCCTGGGTCGATGCCAGCCGCAGTCGCGAGATCTTTCTTCTGGCCGTGCTGGCGCTGTGCATCGGCACGGCGTGGCTGACTTCGCTCGTCGGGCTGTCGCTGGCGCTCGGCGCGTTCCTGGGCGGGATGGTGGTTGCGGACACCGAATACAGCCACCGCGCCATGGGCGAGATGCTGCCGCTGCGCGATGCCTTCGTCAGCCTGTTTTTCGTCTCGCTGGGCATGCTGTTCGATGTGCGCGTGCCGCTTGCGCATCCGCTGACGGTGGCGCTTCTGCTGATCGGTTTTCTGGTCGGGAAGGGGGTGCTGGCGACGCTGGCGGCGCTCTTGATGCGCTTTCCGGCGCGCGTGGCCTGGCTGGCCGGCGTTGGGCTGGCGCAGTTCGGCGAGTTCGGATTTGTGCTGGTCAAGCTCGGCGAAGGGGCCGGCGTCATCGATGCCGAGAGCTCGCGACAGCTTCTGGCGGCCGGCATCTTGAGCATGTTCCTGACGCCCGCTCTCGTCGGGATCGCGCCGCACATCACGGCGGGTGAGCGCCTGCTGGCCCCGCTGGCACGTCGGCTGGGAGCCCGCAGCATCGACGAGGCCGACGCCGAGGCCCAGCAAAACCACAGAGCGGTCAAAGAGCACGTGGTGATCGTTGGCTACGGGGTCGCCGGGCGCCTGGTTGCAGGAGCACTGCGTCGCGCCGAGCTGCCCTATATCGTTCTGGAGCTCAACGCCGAGGTCGTGCGGCAGGCCCGCGCGGGGGGCGAGCCGGTGTACTACGCCGACGCCACCAGCCTGGAAGCGCTGGGGCATGCGCACTTGAGCGAGGCGCGGGCCCTGGTGCTGCTCATGAACGATCCCAGCGCTGCGCAGCGTGTCACCGATTCGGCGCGTCGCATCGCCCCCGGCGTGCCGATCCTGACGCGAGCGCGCTATCTGGGCGAGCGCGACTACCTGCTGCGCATCGGCGCCACCGATGTCGTCGCCGAGGAGGTCGAGGGCGGTGTCGAGATGCTGGCCCGCTTGCTGCGACGCTTGGCGGTGCC
>DAORCZ010000568.1:0-5753 GCA_035345735.1 Pseudomonadota bacterium
AGGACGGCCAGTTCGTCACGGAGTAAGCTCGTCCCCGCCCCACTGGCCCCGCTCGCCCCGCTCCCGCCTCGCCATCACCCCGTCATAAAACGCCGCCACGCGCACTGCGATGCGCTCCCAAGCAAACGTCGCGGCCTGCTCCCGTGCGGCTTGACCCATGCGCTGACGCTGGGCTGCATCCGCGGCTCGCAGCGCCTCGATCGCTCGCGCCAAGGCCGCGGCGTCGTGACGCGGCACCACGTAGCCCTGCTCGCCTGACGTGACCAGCTCGCGCACCCCCTCGATGTCATACGCCAGCACGGGTCGCGCCGTCGCCAAGCCCTCCAGCAGCGCCATGGGGTGCGAGGCGATGGTGGCGGCGAAAAAATACGCGTCGCAGCTCGCGGCCAGATCGGCGCGCCTCGCAAGCTGCGGTCCCAGGAAGTGCACGTCGAGTCCCCCGGCCAGGGCCTGCAGCCGTCCCCTATCGGGACCGTCCCCGCAGACCAGCAGGCGGACCCGCGCCGTCGTGGGCAGCCGACGCAGCGCGGCGATCAGCGTGGCGACATCGTTGCGCGGCTCCAACCGCGTCTGGACCAGCAGCGTGAACGCCCCGTCGCGATAGGCGGCGATCGGCACCCCGCCCGCCCAGAACGCCAGATCGACCCCGTTTTCGATGCGCGCCGCCTGGCAGGAAAACCCCGTCTGGCGCAGCGATCGCAGCGCGCTGTCGCTGACCGCAATCAGCCCATCCAGCGCATCCAGATAGCGCTGCAGCGGTCGGCGAAACAGTCGCAGGATGCGCGAGTCCTCAAAGTGCGTGTGCAGCGTGCCGACCAGCGCCGCCGAGGCCGGCGCGCAGTGCATCGCCAGAAGCGACAGCGTCGGAAAAATCGGCCCATGCAGGTGAACCAGGTCGGGCGGATCGTGCGCAAACAGCGCCGTCAGCTGAGCCCGCAGCCGCAGCCCGATCGCGACATGATGCTGCGAGCCGTTCGACACGATGTGCGACGTCGCCCGCCCCAGCCGCACGACGCGATAGGCCGTCTCGCGCGGGGCCAAGGCCGGTGAGCGGGGATAGTCGGTCGTGATCAGCGTGACGCGATGGCCCAGGCGCACAAGCTGGGTTCCCAGGTTGTGCACGTGCTCCGGCATGCCGCCGAGGTCGGGGTAGTACGGCTCGCTGACCAGCGCGATGTGCACCGCGTCCCCCGGCGGCTAGTTCCGCAGCGAGATGATCGGCGCCGGGATGCGACCGCCCATGGCCACAAAGGCATCCGGGCGATAGCGACTGACCGGCATGATCGGTGCCTCGCCGAGCAGGCCGCCGTAGACGACTTTTTCGCCGACGTCTTTGCCCGGCACCGGGATGATGCGCACCGCCGTGGTCTTGTTGTTGAACACGCCGATGGCGATCTCGTCAGCGATGATGCCGGACAGCGTCGCGGCCGAGGTCTCGCCGGGCACCGCCACCATGTCCAAGCCCACCGAGCAGACCGCCGTCATCGCTTCCAGCTTCTCCAGGCTCAGCGCGCCGATCTGCACCGCGGCGATCATGTCGTGATCTTCGGAGACCGGAATGAAGGCACCCGACAGCCCGCCGACGTGGCTGGTGGCCATGGCCCCGCCCTTCTTCACCGCGTCGGTCAGCAGGGCCAAGGCCGCCGTCGTGCCCGGGCAGCCTGTGCGCTCTAGGCCCATGACTTCCAGGATCTCGGCGACGCTGTCGCCCAGCGCTGGCGTCGGGGCCAGCGACAGATCAACGATGCCGAAGCGCACCGGCGGACCCAGGCGCTTCGCCACCTCGCGGCCGATTAGCTCACCGGCGCGCGTGATCTTGAACGACATGCGCTTGATGGTCTCGGCCAGGTCGGTGACGCTCGGCCGTTCCATCGACTCGCGCAGACGTCGCAGCGCCGACAGCACGACGCCGGGACCGCTGACGCCGACGTTGATCGTCGCGCCGCCCTCGCCGATGCCGTGATTGGCGCCGGCGACGAAGGGATTGTCCTCGGGCATGTTGGCGAAGGTGACCAGCTTGGCGCAGCCGATGCCGCCCGCATCCGCCGTGTTCTTGGCCAGCGCGCGCAGCACGTGTCCCATCGTCGCGATGGCATCCATGTTGATGCCGGCCCGCGTCGAGGCGACGTTGATCGACGAGCAGACGCGCTTGGTGATCGAAAGCGCCTCGGGAATCGACTCAATCAGCACGACATCGCCGGGGGTCATGCCTTTTTCGACCAGCGCCGAAAAGCCCGCGATGTAGTCGATGCCCAGATCGGCAGCGGCGCGATCGAGGGCCTGCGCGACCGGCGCATAGCTCGCCGCTCCCGTCGCTTCGGCGATCAGCGCGATCGGTGTGACCGCGATGCGCTTGTTGATGATCGGCACGCCGAACGTCTCTTGCACCTCGCGGGCGACGGTGGTCAGCCGACCGGCCTGGCGCATGATGTGGTCGTAGATGCGATCGCACAGCCGGCGCAGATCATCGCAGATGCAGCCGCGCAGCGAGATGCCCAGGGTCACGGTGCGGATGTCGAGATGCTCGGTCTCGACCATGCGCAGAATGGCCCGCGTCTCTTCGAGATCAAAGATCATCAGTCGCCTTGTAGATTGCGTCGGGCGTTGTCTGGGGTCGTGGCCGCAGCGTTATACACGGTGCATCGAGGAGACGATGTCTTCGTGCATCAGGATGGCCTGCACGCCCCGACCGGCCGCGGCGTCGGTCAGCGCCTGCTTTAGCTCTGAAAACGGCGCCTTCAGCTCGCTGATATCGACGATCAGCAGCATGGTGAAGTAGCCGCCGACCAAGGTCTGCGAGATATCGAGGATGTCGCCGCCATGCTCAGCAATCAGCGTGGTCAGGTGCGCCACGACACCGCGCTGGTTTTTGCCCGTGGCGGTGAGGACCGCGCGTCGGCGAGCATGCTGCTTTTCGTCGTGCAGATACGCCGCGCAGTAGTCAGCCGCCGGCGGCAGCCCGGGCTCGCGGCTCGGCTCGGCAAGCGACTGCGTCACTTCCTGCGCGATGCGCGTCGCCAGCTCGCTCTCTAGCTCTGGCGGCACCGCGCCAAGTCCGCCGCCCAGCCGGTCCTGCAGTCGGGCCAGCACCTGCTGCGTCGCTTGCTCAATCGCCGCAAGCTGCGCCCCGCTGGGGGCGGTGGCGGGTCCGCCCCGCGTAACGGTAATGCGCCGAGCCTGGGCGCGCTCCGCCGCCAGCGGCGTAAGCTCGGCTCCGTCTTCCAGATGCAGCACGCCGCCGTCGGCCAGGGCCGCAACTTCTGCATGGGTGACTACACGCGTGATCGCCATGTGCGAGCGGCGCATGTACCACGAATCCAGCGAATCGGGCTAGTGCCGCGCAGGAGGCGAACCAGGACGCGACCTCAGTGCGTGAAGTCGCGCGCAAGCGTTGACAGGCGCTGTGCTGCGATTTGCAAGCGGCGCTCCCCCGGTGGCTGCCGGGATCGTGCGGTGTGCACCGGGATCAACCACCGCTGCGTGGCCCACCGCACATCGCGCACGGCGTCCGTCTTCGTTGGGGCGGATTTGCCAGCTTTGAAGTCGTCCACAACGGAGCGTTGTGTGGGCCCTGCAAACGGCGCATCGGCCTGCTGCGGGCGTTGTGCGCAGCTTGCAAACGGCCGCCCGGTGCGGCGCAACGGGGGGACAGCTCCGTAAGACCGCGCAGAGCGGGGACCCCAGGTTGTCCCCCGGCTGGCCAGACCGCGCAGGGCCCGCAGCAACGGCCGCAGGCCAAAATGCAGACCGGTTTTCGCCAAATCCGCCGTTGCGGAGCGGATCTTCAAGCTCGGCCAGGCCGGCTTGCAGCGCCAAAACTTCCTACCGCTTGGCATCGCGGGCTAGGAGGACTAGCCCGTCGGCCGCTCGTCTGACAGCGCCGCAAGCGCTCGTCCTAGCGGACTCACCTCGGGCAGCTTGAGAGCGGTCGCCACATCGTAGGCCTGCGAGAGGAGACCCCGCGCGGCCTGCCGGTCACCCGGCCCCTGGCGCTGTAGGAGATAGCGGGCCATCCACCATCGGCAGAACATCGCATCGCGCGCCAGCCCTAACCTTTCGTAGACGGGAAGTTCCTCGTCCCTGCAGATGCGGAGGGCCTCGTCGAACTGTCCGCGGGCCTGATAGATGTCGGCGATCTGTCCCATCGTCACGGCGCGCTCGCGAATGTCGCCGAGCTTATCGAAGACGAGAAGTACCTCCTCCCGCAGGATGCGGAGGGCCTCGTCGAGCTGTCCGCGGGCCTGATAGATGTCGGCGATCTGTCCCATCGTCACGGCGCTGGAGCGGATGTCTCCGAGCTTTTGATAGACGGGAAGTACCTCCTCCCTGTGGATGCGGAGGGCCTCGTCGAGCTGTCCGCGGGCGCGATAGATGTCGGCGATCTTTCCCATCGTCACGGCGCTGGAGCGGATGTCGCCGAGCTTTTCAAAGACGGGAAGTACCTCCTCCCAGCGGATGCGGAGGGCTTCGTCGAGCTTTCCGCGGGCGTGATAGATGTCGGCGATCTTTCCCATCGTCACGGCGCGCTCGCGAATGTCGCCGAGCTTATCGAAGACGAGAAGTACCTCCTCCCGAAGGATGCGGAGGGCGTCGTCGAGCTGTCCGCGGGCCTGATAGATGTCGGCGATCTGGCCTTGCGCCGAGGCTTGAGCGGCGTCCGCTCCACTAGCCTTCACTAGATCGGCACGTTTCTGCGCGCTCTGGAGTGCGGCGTCGAGTTGGCCCATGCGGTGCTGCGTGTCACACAGAAGCTGTAGCAGGACTGGACGATCGGGGTCAGCCTCGGTCACGGCGAGACCTCGCTTGCACAGGGAGCCCCAAGCGGCATAGGGACCGCAGATGCAGGCAAAGACGCCCCCCGTGTGCGCGACCTCCGCTGCCTTTTCTGGCGGCAGTCGCTCCAGCCAGAGCAGCAGGGCGGCCTCTTCGGCCTGGATGGCTTGCCAGTTCTCTGCCTGTTGGGTCGCTTGCTCGCCGAGTTTTTGTGGCAGCCGCTCTTGGAACCATGCACCCATGCCGGTCAGGCCCGCTTCGGGGGAAGGGGAGCTGGTGCGGCTCGCGGTGGCCGCGATCAGGGGGTGCATGCGCCAGCGGGCGCCGCGGGGTTCTTCGATGCGTTCGATGAGCGAGAAGCCGCGGGCTCGTAGGAGCAGGGTCTCGCCCAGTGAATCGCCCAAGCCCAGTAGCGCATAGGCCAGGCTATCGCCGACGCCAGCGGCCGGGCCCTGTGCGAAGCCCGCTAGCGCGGGGGCAACCTGCTCTGCGGTGAGTGCGGGATCGCCGTCCTCGCGCAGCGCTTGTTCGAGGGCGCGGATCGATGCCGTGATGGCCCCGGCTAGGAGCTGTCGGCTGCGCTCGCCCGGGTCGACGGCC
Organism: Pseudomonadota bacterium; assembly: GCA_035345735.1. Lineage (GTDB taxonomy): Bacteria > Myxococcota_A > Polyangia > Palsa-1104 > JAEUJZ01 > JAEUJZ01. The sequence continues at coordinate 5,374 of DAORCZ010000568.1, forward strand.
TTATAGGCCAGGGCTTGCGTCGTGAGGTCTTTGAGCAGGCTGTCCAGGCGCTGCCCGCGCTTCAGGCGGCTGGCGATGAGGTGAATGGCCAGCGGTAGCGCGCCGAGCTCGGCGATGATCTGCTGAAACTGCGACGCTTCCTGCGGGTTCTTGGGTGGGCGGAACTCTTGTGTGAGCTGCTCCAGGCCCTCGTCGTTGGGGAGCGGAGACAACGGCACGCGCTCCCAGCGCAACAGCGATGACAAGCCGACGTCCTGCTGCCTTGCGCTGACGAGCACGGCACAGCCTGCAAGCTGCTGGGTCAGCGCCACGACGGCTGTGGCCAGGTGTTCGTCGTCGACGTTTTCGATGTGCAAGAGCATCTGCGGCTGTCGCAGTCG
>DAORCZ010000569.1:0-5753 GCA_035345735.1 Pseudomonadota bacterium
GCATCAGGCCATAGCCCAGCACCGCGAGCACCGGCTTGCCCAGATAGTTGCCGACTAGAAAGCGGTCAGAAAAGCCGTCGTAGCCCGCCCAGATCAGCCCCAGCCCCGCCGCGCACAGCGCCGTGCACAGCAAGCAGGCAAGCCCCGAGAGGACGCCGTAGCCGAGCGCAGCAAGCAGGCCCCGGCCCTCGATCTTCGTCGCTGTCCACGGCCCCAGCCGGTGGGCAAAGCGGGCGACCCCCAGCGTGGCAACCAGCACGCAGGCCATCAAAGCCAGGTTGCCGATGACAGACAGGGTCAGCAGCCCGCCCATCGCCAGCGCCGCCGACATTCCCACCAGGCTGCCGCGGGCCTCGACTGGCGATCGACCATCCCCCTGTGTCTCGCTCATCTGGCTCTCCCCTGCCTCGGCGCTCGCGCGCCGGATACCAGTATAAAAGCAAAGCCCGCCGGACAGCCAGATCACAGGGGTCGGCCGCCCGACGACTGACCAGGCTTGCCGCCGCGCTCGTCGCAGCGCAGCCCCCGACAGCCAGGCCTGCCCGTGGGGCGGGAGGCCCAGCGTCGTCGACTCATTCACCATAAACAGCTTGACCCATCAAGAGTTGGCCACATTGATAATTCGCAGATCAATTTCGAATACTTTGCAAATCAGACAAATTATCGCCGTGCCAATCCCAAAGCAATCCGGCCAATCAGCGCTACTCTCCCCTCGCTAATTCATTATTTATTTTTATATCATAAAATTCTGAATCACGAGACCGCCGCGGGCTATGATTGGTTGGCAGCTTTCTGCCATCTGCGGAGGTCTTGGCTCATGGGGTATCGCCGAACGCAACCGCGCTGTGGGGTCGTGGTCTCGCTGGGTCTGGCTAGCTGCCTGTGTGCGCTGTTCTTGGCGCTGAGTCACTGCGGCGGCCACCCGGTGATCGTGCTGAACATCGACCCAGCGACGGTGCCAGCCGGCGCCGTGCAGCTCGTGGTGCGCAGCCAGCTCGATGGCAAGAGCGGGGCTGATGCCACGTTTGCCCCCACCGATCGGCGCCTGGCGATCTACTTTCCCGACGCTGCCCAGGGAGCGGTGCAGCTAGAGGTCGCCGCCCTGGACAACAGCGGCTGCAAGCTGGCGCAGCTTGTGGTGATGGACAGCGTGCCGCACGGCAGCCTGAGCTTCAGCGAACGCAGCGTGGCGCTCAGTGCCGTCTCGCCGCCGCTGTGCACGCTGACGGTCAGCATCGACAGCGGTTCGGGCAGTGTCAGCTCGAATCCGACGGGCCTCACCTGCAGCGGCAGCGGCACTCGCTGCAGCGCAGACTTCGCGGTGGGCACCATGGTGCAGCTCAGCGGCACGACGGATCGGCGCTCCTACCCAGTGTGGAGCGGGGGCTGCGCGGGTCTCAAGTCCAGCTGTGGGCTGAGCCTGACTCGCTCGCAGACGCTGCACGTCGACTTCACGCCGCGGACCTGCAGCAGCGATGGCTGGTGCTGGCAGAACCCGCTGCCCAGCGCGGGCAGCGCCCTGGCGATGGCCCGCCTGGACAGCAGCAGCGTGGTGCTGGCAGGCGACAGTGGGGCGGTGTGGCGCTGCCGCGGCAGTGCCTGTAGCGCCGTCGCCAACGCCTTCGGACTGCAGCTGAGCGCGGTCTGGGCGGCCGATCCCGAGAACATCTATGTCGTCTCGCAGATCGTCGGGCCGTACGCCGCGCGCTGTGCCGTCAGCACCGGCACCTGCACACCGCTGGATGTCAGCGCCGCCACTTCGGTCGTCGATGTGGTCGGCATCGATGCGAACAACGTGTACCTGCTCAGCGGCGGTAGCCAGGTGCTGCGCTGCAGCGCTGGATCGACGACCTGTACCAGCATCAACACCGCGACGACGCAGGCGCTGAGCATCGGCGTGGCCATCGATGCCACCAGCATCCTTTTCGCCGGCCAGATGGGAACGCTGGTGCGCTGCAGCAGCGGAGCCGGTAGTTGCAGCGTGATCAATACCAGCAGCACACAGGCGCTCACCGCGATGTGGGTTGCGGATGCCAGCAACATCTTCATTGTCGGAGCGGCCGGCGCCATGCTGCGCTGCACCAGCGCGGGCACCTGCAGCGCGGTCAATTCGGGGACCACGCAGCCGCTTTACGCCGTCGGGGGTAGCGACGCCAACAACGTCTATGCGGCCGGCCTGGCGGGAACGCTCATCCGCTGCAGCGGCAGTTCGGGTCAGTGCACACCGCTGACCAGCGGTTCGACAGCCTTCCTGCACTCGGTGTTCGCCAGCGACGCGAGCAACGTCTATGTCGGTGGCAATGCCGGCACCCTCCTGCGCTGTGCAGCGGGGGCGACGGCGTGTACACCGCTCTCGACAGGTGGCACGGGCGATGTCAGCAAGCTCATTGGCCTGGATGCCGCCAATGTGTATGGCCTGGGCAGCGGCGGATCACTACTCCGCTGCAGCGCGGACTCGACGACCTGCGGCGCGCTGACCGGCGGCACAACAACGCCCAATTATTCGGTCTGGGGCAGCAGCAGTGGCTCGGTCTACGTCGGCAGCAACGCCGGTGTCATCCTGCGCTGCGGCGGTAGCTCGCCCGCCTGCACCCCGCTCAACAGCGGCCTGCCGATGACCGCCGTCGTGCCGACGATCTGGGGCAGTGATCCCAACAGCGTGTACGCCGCGACGTACAACGGCGCGATCGTCCGCTGCAGCGACAGCAGCGACACCTGCACCGCGCTGGCTTCCGGCACCGCGCAGGCGATCTTTCAGCTGTGGGGCAGCGATGCCAACACGTTCTATGCCGTGGGAACCGGGGGACCTCGGCGCTGCAGTGGCAGCACAATGAGCTGTACGGCGATCACCACCGGCACGGCGGCCTTGTTCGCGGTGTGGGGCAGCGATGCCAACAACATCTACGGTGTGGGCGGCGTCGGCTCGGTGCGGCGCTGGAGCGCGGGAGCCACGACCTCGGTGGCACTCACCACGGGCACGATGCAGAACCTGCAGGCGGTGTGGGGCAGCGACGCCAGCAACGTGTATGTGGCCGGGCTGCAGGGCACCATCCTGCGCTGTACGAGCCTCGGCACGACCTGCACCGCGCTGACCTCGGGCACGACGGCTAGCCTTTCGGCGATCTACGGCACCGATGCCAACAATGTCTATGTCGTTGGAGACGGCGGCACGATCGTGCGCTGCAGTGCGCTGTCGAACGTCTGCATGCCCCTGACCTCCCCGACCGTGTCGGCCCTGCGACGAATCGCGGCAGACGGTACCGGCGTCTACATCGTGGGCGACAGCGGGGTCATCGTGCGCTGCAACGCCGGGGCATCGAGCTGCAGCCTGGCCGCCTCGGGAACCCCGCTCAGCCTGCGCGACATTTGGTCGCCGGGGAATGACACCAGCAACGTCTGGGCGATTGGCGATGGTGGGGCCGTACTGCGCCACGTGCAGTGAGCCGGCGACGCGGGGCGACTTGCCTGCCGCAAGCCTGTCGCTCTGCTTTATACTGAAGCGAGTCTTCGCATGCATCCGACGCAGATCGGCCCCTATCGCATTGTGAAGCTGCTGGGCACTGGCGGTATGGGCCAGGTCTACGAAGCGCTGCAAGAGCCGATTCAGCGCCGCGTCGCCGTCAAGCTACTGCTGCCGCAGTTCGCACAACACCCCGAAGCGCTGACTCGTTTTTTCAACGAAGCCCGCGTCGTCAACCTCGTCGAGCACCCGAGCATCGTCCAGGTCTCGGACTACGGACAGACGCAAGATGGCGCGGCGTATCTGGTGATGGAGTGTCTGCGCGGCGACTCGCTTTCCCGTCGCCTCAAGCAGCTAGAAAAAGCCGGCCAGAGCCTGCCGCTTATCGACGGACTCTACATCGCCAGTCAGATCGCCGATGCCCTCAGCACGGCGCACGAAAAAGACATCGTGCATCGCGATCTCAAGCCCGCGAACATCATGCTGGTCCGCGATCCGGTGGCGCCGGGGGGCGAGCGGGCCAAGATCCTCGACTTCGGCATTGCCAAGCTGTCGCAGGGGCAAGGCAGCGAGACAGCCGCCAACGCGGTCATCGGCACGCCGCAGTACATGTCGCCCGAGCAGTGTCGAGGGGCCGGTGGCGTCGACGATCGCACCGATGTCTACGCCCTGGGGGTGATGCTGTATGAGCTGATCGCCGGCCGCACCCCATTTTTGGGAGCGACGGGCATCGACTACATGGCGCAGCACTCGTTCAACGAGCCGCCGCTGCTTTCGAGCTTTGCTCCGAACACTCCGCCCGAGGTGGTGGCGCTGGTGCATCGGCTGTTGCTCAAAGACAAGACGCAGCGGCCCGCGATGCGCACCGTCGCGCACGAGCTAAGTGCGCTCCTGGCGGGCCTGAGCGCCGGCGGGCGGGGTCCGCTGTCGCTATCGGCCTCGCAGCCCCTGCAGGCGATCGCGCCGCCCACGCCACCGCCGTCGTCGCCCTCGCTGCCGGCGGGACTTTCGGCGCAGGGTTCGGGGCCCGTGACGCCGGTGCCCGGATCGTTTCTGCCGCCGGCGCCGATGTCGCCGATGCTGCAGCTTCCGGCAGCCGTGGCCACCGGCTCGCAGACCGTCCATCCCGGTGGTTCATCGACGCTGGGATTCTCATCGGGACAGACGCTGCCCCCGCCGCCAAGTCGCCGTCGGCGAAAACTCATCATGCTAGCGGCTGGGGGCCTGGGGGCTGGCTTGCTGCTGCTCACCTATGGCTGGTTGGCGCAGCCCACGCCGACCGCGTCCCCGCGCCCGCTGTCCCCCGCCCGCGCCGACAAGACCGCCGCGGCCGCTAGCAAGGTAGAGGCTCCGCCCGCCGAGCAACCGACGGCCCCAGGTCGCGCCGCGGCCGCGCCCGAGGCCCCGGCCGAGCCCTCCGTCAAGCCGAAGGCCACGGTAAGCAAGGCGCGACCATCCGCCGCGGCCCCGCGCAAGACCGGCGCTAGCAAGGCCCGACCGACTGGCGGCACACCCGGGAAACGTCAGATTCCCCTCGAAGACTGAAGCCCTAGGCTCCCATGCGAACGATCCGCTCTCCGCTCCTCGCCTTCTGCTTTCTTGGCCTCGCGCTCGATGTGACCACGCGGGGGGGCGCGGCGCAGGCTGCGGTCCTCTCATGCGCTGACGATCCCGACTGTGATCGGCTGGCTAACGAGGCGCGCGAGCAGTCGAAGGCTGGCCGCTTCGAGGAAGCCCAGCGGACCTATGAGCGGGCGTATCAGCGGCGAGCCGATCCCACGCTGCTTTTCAACCTGGCGCGGGTGCTGCACAAGGCCGGACGACCGGCGATCGCGGTCATCTACTATCAGAAGTTTTTGGATGTCCGCGGTCCGGTAAACAGCGACGAGCGGCGCAAGGTGCAAGAGTACTTGAAGCAGGCCCAGGCCGAAGCCGATGGGCAGGCCCCGCCCTCCCCTGCCCCGACGACACCCAGCGAGCCCAACGGAGCGAACCCAAGCAAGGCGGGCAATTCAACCAGCCCACTGACTGGCACGAGCCCGACAAGCGCAACGAGTCAGCCAGCATCGCCAGCGAGTCCCAGCAGCGACACCCCGCTTTATCGCAAGTGGTGGTTGTGGACGGCGGTCGGCGCAGGTGCCGGCATCCTCATCATCGGTCTTGCGGCCGGCCTGGCCCCCCGTCGCCCCGACCTGTCCACCGTGCCGGAAGCGCACCCCTTCGGCAACTAAGAAGGTGTTTACAAATTGATTCCCCGCTGAGCTCCAGAGGCTGGGGCCGCAGCGGATCTCCG
>DAORCZ010000570.1:0-5752 GCA_035345735.1 Pseudomonadota bacterium
TGGCGCTGACCGCGGCGCACGCCAAAAAAGTCATCCACCGCGACCTCAAGCCCGAAAACGTCATCCTGGTGCCCGACATCGAAGCGCCGAGCGGCGAGCGCGCCAAGATCCTCGACTTCGGCATCGCCAAGCTCGCGCGCGAGCACACCGGCGCCGTCACTACCGACACTTCGGTGGTCATGGGCACGCCCATCTACATGTCTCCCGAGCAGTGCAAAGGTGGCAAGACGGTGGGCGATCGCGCCGACGTCTACGCCCTGGGGGTCATGCTGTTCGAGATGCTGTCGGGGCGCACGCCCTTTATCGCCGAGGAGCCCGGCGAATACATCGGCATGCACCTGTTCAAAGATCCGCCGCCGATCGGCAGCCTGGTCGAAAACCTGCTGCCCAAGCTGCGGCTGCTCGTCGATTCGATGCTGATCAAAGATCCGCAGAAGCGGCCGGCGATGGCCGCTGTGGCCATGGTCCTGCGCGATCTCAGCAACGTCAGCACCGACGTCAAGTCGGTGGCGGATCTGCTGCAGGAGGGCAACCTCGACGACGACACGCAGCTTCAGCCCAATCCGCTGGGGCTGGCCAAGACCGAGTCCGCCCTGCCAACGGTCGGCAAGCCCGCGCCCGCCATCCCGCCCGGGCCGCTGGTCAAGCCGCTGCCCGCCATTCGCATCCCGGCGGCGCTGAAGCAGCCTGCCGAGAGCCTGACGCCACTTAACCGGTCTGTCGATCCGCTGGCCCAGACCCTGCCCGAGCGAGGCGCACAGCCAGGACTGCCGAGCGCAGCCGCCGGCGCGCCCGCCGCTTCGCTAGAAGAGACGCTCACCGACGAGCCTCGCCCGAACCCGCAGCCGGCCACCCCACCGCTGTCGGCCGTTCCGCCAGCCGCGGGATCGGACCTGGACTCACCAACGGTCAAAGGTCGCAAAGCACGAGGAGCGACCAGCGGCCCACCGGCCCCTGCCGAGCGAGCCCCGGCGGGACCCACCGCGCCGATCGCGAAAGCCGCCGCCGGTAGCTCCGACGGAAACGAGGTCATCACCCAGCGGCCCGCGGCGTTTACCCCCGCCTGGCAGCCCGTCCAGATCTTGGCCGCCGCGGCCAATGCCATGGAGTCGGCCGACACCCAGCCACCGGCTGGCGATCCCGATGCGCTGGAGCGAACGAAGCGACGACGGCCCCTCAGAAAGCAGCTGCGCCGGCTGCGCTTCCGTCTAAAGAAACGCGTCTACAGCTGGTTTGGCATCGACATCACCGAAGGCCGCAACACCCCCGCTCGCACCACCTCACCGGGTCAGAATGCTCCCCTCTATGCGGCCCTGGCGCTCGTTGCCCTCATCGGTGGGGGCGTGGCCTTCTATCGACGGGGCAGCGGACCACCGCCGGCTCAGCCGACCCCGACGCAGCCGCCGATCGTGACCAACACGCCGGCCCTGCCACCGCCCGGCGATCCGTCGAATCTGGCCCCCACCCCGCCGACCGCACCGCCGATTCCCGATCCCATCGCCCCCGTCCCCGACGAGGTCATGGCGATTGTCACCGCGGCCAAAGAAAAGGAAGACGAGGGCAACCTGCAGGCCGCCTACAAGCTCTTGGCCAGGCCGGCCAAAAAGTTAAACCACCCCGCGCTGTGGGGTGCCTTGGGTCGCTACGCTTGCCAGCTTGAAAACGCCAAGGGCGCCAACGAGGCGCTGTCGCGGCTATCGCCGGAGACCGCCCTCAATGCCCACGACCGACAGAAGCTGATCCGCAAGTGCGAGGCTCTGGGACTGTTGCGCAACGACAGCGGCCTCTTCGAGCCCCGCAACTAAGGCTGCATGCGCGCGCTCTGGCTTCCCCTGCTCCTGCGGCTCTGGGCCACGCTGCTCATCGTGGGGTTGGCGGGCTGCGGGCTTGGGAGCTCGGCCGACGACGAAGTCAGCGCCTACGTCGGGGAGTGGCATTTCCAATACGGCGCCTCGCCACACCTCCCGGATGGCTCGCTGACCTGGGCGAGCGAGAGCCCAGATCCCGATCCATGGGAAGTCCCCACCGGCCTACACAATCCGCTCCCGAAGGCGCCCACTGCGACGAGCAAGCAGGGCCCACAGACCAGCGAGGCCGAAGCAAACCAGACCGAGAAAAAGGCGCGCCGCGAGCTCTGGCTGCGCACTCGCCTGCAGGGTCCTTCGCCGCCTGACCCGACGCTGTTTCTGCACGAAGTCGATCAGTGCATGGAGGCCTATCTCGATGGTCAGCTCCTCCTGCGCTTCGGTCCGATGGACGCCCCCCAGGAAGACTTCGTCGCCAAGCGGCCGATCTATCTGCCGCTGGGGCCGCAGTACCAAGGCCGGTTGCTGACCCTGCGCTTCCAGTCGAGCTACCGCAACATCGGCATCATCCGGCCACCCCTCCTCGGTGGGCGGGCCGCGCTGCTCACCGATAGTGTGCGGCGCGGGCTGCCGTTTCTGATCATCGGCATGATTGCGCTCGTGCTGGGCTTGGGCGTGCTCTGCCTGTATCTCGTCCAGCGCCGCGAGCGCCTGTACCTGCTCTATGCCTTGCAGTGTCTGGTGCTGGGACCGTATCTGCTCAGCCGTTCGCTCTTGCGCGCCTATCTGTTCGATGCACCAGCGCTGTGGCGCTACGTCTTGGTGTCGTGCTTCTGCTTGGTCAGCGCGGCGATGTGCGCGTTCGTGGCGCAGCTCTTTGAAGATCGCGTGTCGCGCTACCTGCGCGCCATGAGCCTGGCCAACCTCGCGCTGTTCGTCGTTGGGCTGAGCCTGACGCTGACCTCGGTGATTCATCTCGAGACCTTCTTTTACGCCTCGCTGATCTTCTGGCTGCCGTACCTGATCAGCATTGGCGGAAGCGCCGTTCTGGGGCTTGTGCGCGGCAACGCCGACGCCCGCATCCTGGCTTGGGGCATGCTGATCACCTCGGTGCTGGCGCTACCCCAGCTGTTGAGCGTGCTCGATGTCTTCAGCACGCGGACCGATGTGCGCGCCGTCGTCGGCCTGGTGTTCCTGATCGCCATGGGATCGATCTTGGTGCGGCGCTATCGCTTGTTCCTCAAGCGCATGGCCGACTACGCGCTGGTGATGAACATGAGCCTGGAGGCCAACGAGCACAGCGGCAGTCATGAACACGCGCATCGCACGCTCAAGGCGCTCCTGCGGCTACTCGATGCCGAGCGGGCCTTCATGTTTCTCTGCCGTCCCGACGGTAGCGGCCTCTCGCTGCTCGCCGGCCGCGATGCCCAGGGCCGCATCGGCAACCTGTCGCCGGCCAGTACCGGTCACGACAGCCGCGTCGTTGAAGCCGCGCTGCAGAAGCGCCGACCGGTCAGCCGCAGCCGCTACATCCGAAGGCCGGCTCCCGCGGGCGAAGTGGACAGCAATCCACCCGTCGCGCAGAGCCTGATGGCCGCGCCACTCCTCGTCCAGGGGCGCTTGCTCGGTCTGCTTTACCTGGAAGCGGCCCCGGGGCGCCGCCCATTTGGGACCGAAGATCTCGACGTCCTGATCGAGCTCGGCAATCAGGTGGCGCTGACCCTGACCGCCACCCGCGTCGACGATCTGGAGATCAAGAGCACGCAGACCCGCAAGCGCCTGGGCGAGCAGTGGAGCCTGATCCAAGCCGCCACGCGCCTGGCTGCCGGTGAGCTGCAGACCCCGATCGTCGTCGATGACGCCCAGGACATGGCCCCGCTGGCCCGCGCCATCGAGAGCATGCGTCGCGATCTGCTGGCCAAGCTGAGCGAGCTTGAGAACAGCCACGCCGCAGTGCAGCAGCTCAACGCCGACCTGCGCTACCAGCTCGACAAGCGGCTGCAGCGGGCGCTCACCCAAAAGCCCGAGAGCCCCAGCTCAAACTCGCTGACGGCGCCGCCGCTCGACGGTGAAGCCGGGTCGGTCGCGGCCGCCGAAGGCCCCGGCAAGGGCCCCCCAGGCGGGGCCCAGCTCGGGCGACACTATCGCATCGTGGCTCCCCTCGCCGAAGCGCCCGGCAGTCGGCTCTACGAGGTGCGGCGCGACTCTGACCGTCGCCGCTTCTTGGCCAAGGTGCTGACCTTTGACCCCAGCCCCAGCCTGCTCGCTCGCTTCGTGCGCGAGGCCAAGATCCTCACCGCCGTGCGCGATCCGCACATCGCCGCCATCGTCGATATCGATCGCACCGCCGATGGCTTGATGTTCCTGATCACCGAATACCCGCGCAGCACCCCGCTGCACAAGCGAACCGATCTCTACGGCGGCGCTCGGCCCGAGGTCGCGCTGGCGGTGATCAGCCAGGTGCTGCGCGGCCTCGCCACCTTGCACGAAAACGGCATCGTCCATCGCAACCTGCAGCCCGACAACATCCTGATTGTCGACGGCAACGGCGACGGCAACGGCGAAGGCGAGCCGCGGGCCAAGCTCACCGACTTTGGGCTGTCGACCGCACTCGACTCGGCACCAGTCGAGCTGGCGACGAACCTGCGGCAGCTCGCTTCGCAGACCGCGCTCCCCATGGTCCGCGAAGAAGATCAGCCGAGTGCCCGCGGCGCCGACGGCCGCTATCTGTGGATGTATCGCGCGCCCGAGCTATTCCAAGGTCTGCACCACGCCAGCCCCAAGTCCGATGTCTTCAGCTTGGGTGTCATCGCCTACGAGCTTTTGACCGGCGTGCTGCCGCTGCCTGAGCCGGCCGCCGAGCTTCAGCGGCGGGGCGAGCCGCTGCGCATCGCAGCGCTGGCGGGCCGGGTCCCCCGACTGCGTCCCCGCGTGGCCAGCCTGCTCCTTGCCTGTCTCAGCGCCACCCCCGCCGAGCGCCCCAGCGCCACCGAGCTTCTGCGAGCCCTGCAAGAGGTCACGGTCGCCGACAGCGAGCTTCTCACCATGCTGGCGGCGCTCGGTGATGACAAAGCCCGCGACCTCATTGCGGCCGCTCGCCAGCGCCTGCGGCTCACCACCGACGAGCTCGCGCCCAGCCAAGCGCTGCAGATCCTCGACGATCTGGCGGGACAGCCGGGTCTGGTGGGCATCACTGCTCGCTTTGCCCGGGCCCGCGCCGCTGCGCTCTATGGGCCAGCGGCCAGCAATGGTCCAAAGCGCAGCGTCTGAAACATCCCGTAACGTTTTCGTTGCAGGCTGAAACAGCAGCGACCCGCCGCCCCGGACCGCGTCGCGCTCTCGCCGGACAAGCTCCTGGCACATCGATTGCTCTCGCATCGCTCTGTCGAACCCCTATCGAGGCCCCCCATGCGTATCGAGAGCTTCTTTGACCCCGCCACCTTCACCCTCAGCTACGTCGTCTTCGATCCCGACAGCCACGATGCCGTGGTCATCGATCCGGTGCTCGACTACGACCCGATCCCCTCGCGCGTGAGCCTGGGCTCGGTCGAAAAAATCGCGCATTTTGTGCGTGAGCATGGCCTGCGGCTGCACCAAATCCTGGAAACTCACGCCCACGCCGACCACCTAAGCGGCGCCCAGGCCCTAAAGAGCCGCTTCGGCGCCGGCATCGTCATCGGCGAGCGCATCACCGAAGTGCAGCGCGTCTTTCAGCGCATCTTCGGTCTGCCCGACTCGTTCCGCACCGACGGCAGCCAGTTCGATCGCCTGCTGGCCGATGGCGCGCAGCTCACGCTCGGTCGCCTGCCGATCCAGGCCATCCACACCCCCGGCCATACCCCCGCCTGCCTGAGCTATCTCATCGGCGATGCCGTGTTCACCGGCGATGCGCTGTTCATCGAAGACTACGGCACCGGCCGCTGCGACTTCCCGCGCGGCAGCGCCGC
>DAORCZ010000571.1:0-5744 GCA_035345735.1 Pseudomonadota bacterium
CGATCTCGAAGGCGCCCTTGCCGAACTCCCAGCCCGCGCCGTCCCCGCCGTAGTCGTGATTGCCGAGCACGACGTAGAACGGCTGGCTAATGGCCATGTAGGGGATCTCGAACTTGGTCTGCCACTGCGGATCGTCAACGCTCTTGACGCCGCTGTCGTAGATGTTGTCACCCAGAAGCTGGACGAAGTCACAGCCACGGGCGGCACAGTGCGCGGCGATGGCCGCGGCGACATCCTTCTGGCCCTGGTTGCCCTTGCCAGTGTCGCCCATGGCGACGAAACGCAGCGTTGGGTCGGCCTTCAGGCGGGGGTGGCTGTCCGGGCTGCGGAGCTCTTCCGACTCGCTCGCCGTCTCTTCCCCGTCGTCGGAATCGGCCTCGCTCTCTTCCAGGCCGTCATCGACGCTGCCCTCCTCTTCTCCACCACAGGCGGACAGGGTCAGCAGGGGCCAAGCCAGAAGCACCGAGCCCAGCGACATACGAAACCACGAGGAGCGACCAACCGACGAATCAAGGGATGGTGTACGCATCTCCGGAATGTGCAAAAAGCCGCCCAACTTGTAAAGAACGCATTCGCGCACCGACCGCCGCCCAACCGCGGGGCCAAGCTAGCCGCGACCTGCATCGCAACGCGGCCCGGAAGCGGGAGTCATCGTCAGCGACTCGACAGCGTAGGGGAAGTCAGACGACGAACTGCGAAGATGTTCCGAGCGAGCGGGGCGACTAGAGGCGGGGACAGGCCATGGCGACGGCGGCGCCCGAGCGGGGCCGATCTCTGAGCAGGCTCGCCAGGGGATCGTTAGCATCGGTGGCCGAGGTGGACTTGCTCTGCGGATTGTAAATTTCCACCTCGTCGGTGGCTTCGGTACCGCTGGCGCGCAGGCGGACCAGGCCGCCGCTCACCAGAATATTTCCGTCGGGGAGCAGCACTTGCTGGTGTCCCAGCCGCCCCAGGGCCAGGCCATCGATGGGCGCGAACATCTGCGTTGCGGCGTCGAAGACGGCGGCTTGCTTCAGCGTGCAGAGCAGCTTGTTGGTCGCGGGGTCATCGGCGTCGCACTCGTTGCAGCCAGAGGTCGGCACGCTGGGCGTCCCGCCGGTGATGAGGACCTGCTGGCCCGACAGCGTGGCGGTGGCGGCTTCGAATCCCGCCGAGCGGTAGTGGCCATCAGCCATGCCGCAGGTGCCGCTGGGGAAGGCCGGCGTCACCGCTTGGTAGGTTGGCGCCCCGCTGGGCTGGCTGGCGTTCGCGACGCTATACAAGCGAACCGGCGCCGTCGCGGGAGGCTGGCGGGTGGTGTTGGGCGGCATGCTGTCCTGGACAAAACCTCCGGTCACCAGCACCTGGGCCGAGCTGGCCGAAGCCATGGTGCTGATCGGCAGCCCCAGGCGCGTCGCCGTATGAAACACCGTCGAAGGTCCCATGGCAGCGCTGGCCGTCAGGTAGGTGGCTCCCGCGGGCAGGCCCGTCACGTACTGGGCTTGCGGGGCTGGGGTGGTATCGGCGGGCTGCTTGGCCCCCAGGATCAGCGCCGTCGTCGGGCTGAGCGGCGTCACCGAGGGAGCGATCAGCCACGGCGCCGTCGCCGATCCGGTGGCGAACGCATAGGTAGTGCCGCCATCCTGGTCGTTGCCCGACGGGAAAAAGCTACCTATCTCGGCCAGTGCGCTGAGCTGAGCGGGGCTGGACCGCGAAAACGGCAGGCGGCTGCTGAACAGCGCCCCACCGGCGACCAGCAGGCCTCCACCCGGCAGCGCCGCGCCACCGAGCAGGCCGCTCTGATGGGTCCCGACGCTAAGCTTGCTCACCGACAGGCTGCGGGTCTGCGCGTCGTACACCCACAGCTCGGCGCCACCAGGCGTCGCCACCCCGCCGGGCATCAGCCGAAGCTGGGTCGGTGCATCGGGGACAAAGAGCGCTGGCTGACCGGCCGCCCCAGTGAGACCTCCGTACGCGACGATGACGGTGCGGCTGCCACTGCTGTTGACGACCGCCGTCTGGTGCATCGCCCGCGCGCTGAGACTGCCGGTCTGCACCGACAGCGGCAAGAAGGTCCCAGTGCGCGGATCATAAAGTTCAGCACTGGCGAGCAGACCAAAGACGTCTGGACCGTAGCTGGGAAGGGCCGTCACCCCGCCGACCAGGAGCACCTCGCCGCCCGGCAGCACCGTCGCAGAATGGAAGCCTCGGGCCTGCGCGAGCTTGCTTGGCGGACAGCTCCAGGCCCCGGTTGCATACATGTGCAGCGTCGGGGTCACCACATCGGCGGCCGGCAGCGATGGCAGTGAGCCGCTCGCCAATCGCTGTCCCGTCTCGTCCAGATACTCGCCGTAGAATTCAAGACCGCTGCGGTCGCCAGCCCCGAGATCGAGATTCAGGGCATCTGACGGCACCTTGCCGACGGCATCGCAGACAAGCTGGCGATATCCGTCGCTCTGCCGCCGAACCACGGTCAGCCGAACACTGCCCCCCGCGCGCAAGGCCGAGGCCTCGATGGGCTGACTGTCGCTCGTCTGCACACAGCCACGGGTCTGCGGCAAGCCGGCCAAGCGCAGCTTAAAGCTGGGGTCGGTGTTGCCGCGTCCGCAGTGGGTTTGCGAGGCCAACGCCAGGCCCAGCGCAACATACAGATACCTAGGACGCAGGGAAGAAGAGAGAGGCATTCCCCCACGGTATCGTGAGGGGCGGAGCGAGGTCAACGCGCAGCGCGTAGCGGCAATGAGCGAAAACAGGCCTACATGCCTCCCTACATATCGGAAGCGGACGAGGCCTGATCCACAACCTGCATATCGACGCTGTTCGTCGCTGTCTTCGACTTGCAGTAGCCGCCCATGAGCGGGGTGTTGCCGCTGAACTCACACAACCCCGAGGCACAGTCTTCGTTTAGCTGACAGCGCTCGCCATCGTTCTGCTTGCAGCCCGACAGGAAAACCAGGCTGGCGGCCCCGCCACAAAGGAGAGCCGAGAGCACCAAGCTTGACCACAGCGCCGACCTTCTCGTCGACGCGGACGCATGAGGATTTCGCATGCGCGCGCTTATAGCATAGTTTGCTCGCCGTCTCGCCCACAGACTGCCACGGAGAGCCGCAGCGGACTTGCACGCCCCCCAGCCCAGGGCACTAGTATGAGGGCATGTTTCGTCTTGTGCGCTTCATCATCTCGACCCTGGTGCTGGGTATCGTGATCTGGTTTGCCGTCAGCGTGCCGATTGGCAAGCACACGCTCTGGGGTCACCTGAGCCGCATCGCGGCGACGCCCGAAGCCAAAGATCTGGCGACGGGTGCCAAACAGGTCGCCAAGGACGCCGTCGATCGCGCTCAGCGCGAGGTGCAAGGCAGCGAGAGCCCAGGCGGTGGGACCACGCCCCCCAAAGCCAAGAGCCCGGGCAACGCGGAATAATTCCATTCCGGCGTGCAGCGCCCCGAGGGGGGCGTTGCACTGTCGGGTGGACGACGGCGGCCATACGTCCCACAGCCATGCCTCCCGTCGCAGGGCGACAGGCAATCATGGCGATACGGCTTGGGATTAAGCGGGGAAGAAGGAGGCGGGAGAGAGGAGTTACTTCTTGGCCGCGGGCTTGGCGCCCGACTTGCTGGCCGACGACGGGGCCGTCGAGGGCTTGGCAGCCTTAGCCGGCGCCTTGGCAGGAGCCTTGGCCGGCGCCTTCTTAGCAGGAGCCTTGGCCGGCGCCTTCTTGGCCGGGGCAGCCTTGGTTGCAGCCTTCTTGGCCGGAGCCTTGGCGGGCGCCTTCTTGGCAGCCGCCTTAGCCGGCGCCTTCTTAGCGGGCGCCTTCGCGGCCTTGGGCTTGGTGGTCTTCGTGGCCTTGGCAGGAGCCTTGGTGGAGGCGCTGGACTTGGCCTTGCTCGACGTTGCGGCTTTCTTTACGGGCATGAACGAACTCCTTCTTATTCCTCGTCGTCTAGCGACGACTCGACGGAGCATAGGCAAGTGTGCCGGCGCACACAAGCGCCAAGTAGTGGGAATCAAAAAATAATTTGACGCATCTGCGCTCGTTGCGGATCGGCTGGTCCCGCCGCCGGCGCCCGAGGGGAACCCGAGAGTTGCCCCAGAACGGCTGCCAAATGGCGCCTCTTGCTGCCTCATCCTGCACACCGAACGGCCGGATCACACCGACGGGAAATGCCCAGCCAAGTCGCCCCGAGACGGGGCCTAGTCGCCAGCCAGACCGGGGACGGCGCGCGCGCGGAAACGGGTCCCGGCCCTGGCCCTACAACCGCCAAAGGAGCGAGCCCCAAGCGCAAAGCGAATTGCGATATGATGTTGCCCAGTGACTCGCAAAGCCCCTCGTCATGACATGCTCACCTGGCTGTCTCTGATGCTGCGAGCCCAGCAGCGCAAGACCCAGGCTGCACGTCAAGGTGCGTTGCCCGCGCTCTTTGGCCTCGTGGCCATCACGCTGTTGCTACCGACGGCAGCCTGGGCAAGCTTCTTCGACAACTCGCCCGGCAAGCTGGCCCGCGCGCACGCCTACATAGACGGCCCCAGCAACTGCGCCAAGTGCCACGTCACCGGCAAGCGCGATCTGGACGCGAACAAGTGTCTGGACTGCCACCAGGCCGTCGCGCAGCGCGTGAAGGAAAAGAAGGGTCTGCACGCCTCGCCCAAGGCCCTTAACAAGCCCTGCGAGCTTTGCCACAAGGAGCACAAAGGGCCCGAGTACGATCTCTTCGCCTGGCAGACCTTCGGCGGGCAGAGCAAGTTCAACCACGATCTAAGCGGCTTCCCGCTCACCGGTCGCCACTCGGTCGTCGAGTGCGCGCAGTGTCACAAGCAGAAGACCGCTACGGGCCGGCCATCGTTCCTCATCGCGCCGACAAGCTGCCAGGGCTGCCACAAGTCTCCGCACGGCGAGCTGCACGATACCCTGGCCAGCTGCGATCGCTGTCACGACGCGAAGTCCTGGCGGCCGCTCGATCCGATGAAGTTTGATCACAGCCGCGACTCGCGCTTTGCGCTGGAAGGCCGACACATCGGGGTGCCGTGCAGCAGTTGTCACCCTCGCTCGATGTTCCGGCTTTCGAACTGGAGCGCCGACTGCACGCCCTGCCACAAGAACGTCCATGGCGAGTCGCTGTTCGGCCAAAAGCGCTGCGCCATGTGCCACAGCGCACGTGGCGCCTGGAATGCCGTCGATTTCGACCACGCGCATAAGACTCGCTTTGCGCTGGATGGGCCGCACCGCAAACCCTGCGCTACCTGCCACACGGCGACGGCTCGTCAGTCCCCGGGGCGCAACTGCGATACCTGCCATAAGGACGCGCACGCCGGCCGCTTCACCAAAGTCGGCGATTGTGCAGCCTGTCACCTCAACACCACCTGGGGCCCCGAGCTGCGCTTCGAACACGGCCGTTTGACGCGCTTCGCTCTATTTGGCCGCCACGAAGTCGTCGACTGCCGAGCCTGTCACCGCGGCAAGGGACCGACCGACTACGAGAACTTCGACAACCTGGTTTCTGTCGTCGGCACCGGCCGCAACAAGGTCGTCAAGCTCGCCTGCATGGGCTGCCACACGCACGAGAACGTGCACAAGAAGCAGTTCACCGATGATCAGTGTCTGAAGTGCCACGCGCGACCCGGCGACACCAAGCAGACCGCAGACCCCCGGTCCTTCGCTGAGCGTGTGAAGATCGGCCACGGTCCCGGCAAGCCCTTCCAGCTGATCGAAGGTCACAAGATCTCCGACTGCAAGAAGTGCCACAAGAACGACAACTATCGCGACACGC
>DAORCZ010000572.1:0-5744 GCA_035345735.1 Pseudomonadota bacterium
GAGCTAAGACAAGAGCGCAAGAACAAGCGCCCGACCGCCAATCCCTATCGCGGGCTGGAGGCGTTTACCGAGGAGGCCGCCCACCAATTCTTCGGTCGCGAGGCCGAGAGCGATGCGCTGTGGGCTCGCTGTCGCGCGCTTTTCGATCAGCCAGGGGGGCTGCGGCTTTTGACCGTGCTGGGTCCTTCCGGCAGTGGCAAGTCGTCGCTGGCCCGCGCCGGGCTCCTGCCCCGCCTGCGTCGCGACCCGCTGCCCGGCCCCCAGCCGATGCGCATCGCCACGCTGCGTCCAGGGTGGCGACCGCTGGAGCGCCTTGCGCAGGCCCTGCTGCAAGTGCGCCGATCGGAAGTGGGCGAGGGAGGCGAGCCGAGCGCCGCGGCGATAAGTCAGCTCAGCCGAGAGCTCGGGCAGTGTGATGCCGACGGGGTCTATGACCGCCTGCGGCTAGAAGTCGCGCTGTGGCCGGACAGCGATCGCTCGCCGCTCTTGCTGTTGGTCGATCAGCTGGAAGAGATCTACACGCAGGCCAGCGATGCCGCGGCCCGCCACGCCTTCATCGAGGGCCTGTTGCACGCCGCTGCCGATCCGGCGCGGCAGGTGATGGTGATCCTGACGCTGCGCAGCGACTTTATCGGCGAGACGATGGCGCACCGTCCGCTCAACCGCGCGATTGGCGAGAGCCATGTGCTGGTCACGGCCATGCCACCGGCGGAGCTGCGGCGGGCGATTGCCGAGCCCGCGCGACGAGCGCAGCGGCCGATCGATGCGCCAACCATCGACCTGATCTTGAGCGAGGCCCTGGGTTCAGCCGGCGCGCTGCCGCTTCTGCAGTTCGCGCTGCACCGCGTCTTTGAAGGCATGCAGGCGGGACGTCCTGCCTTCGCAACGCTGCGCGAGATCGGCGGGGTCGGGGGAGCCCTGGCCCAACGGGCGCAAGAGATCTACGAGCGCCTGCCGGGTCCCGAACAAGCCATGCTGCGACGGGCGCTCTTGCGCCTGATCCGGCTGGGCGATGGCACCCGCGATACACGACGGCAAGCGGCGGTGGCCGACCTGTGCGGAGGGGGCGAGCGCGAAATCGATGTCCTCTCCGTGCTGCGGCAGTTCGCTTCTCGCGATGCGCGCCTGGTCACTCTGTCGGAGAGCGGCGGCCGCTACACCGCCGAGATCACGCACGAGGCCCTGTTCGAGCACTGGGTCGCGCTGCGCACCTGGATCGCCGAGAGCCGCAGCGATCGCCGCTTCCACGACCGCGTGGCCGACGCAGCACGTCTGTGGTCCGAGTCGGGTCGACCGGCTGGCCGGCTGTGGCGAGCGCCCGATCTCGATCTGCTCTGTGACTATCAGCGGCGCTGCCCGGATGACCTCTCGCCGCTGCAGAGCGAATTCTTGCTCGCCTCGCAGGGGGCCCTGGCAAGCGAGCAGGCCGAACGGGCGGCAGCAGAAGCCCTGCGCGCGGCGCAGCACGAAGAGATTCGCCAGCAGCTGCTTTCGACCTACGTCGACCGCGGCTGGCAAGAGCTGGATCGCGGCAACCACCCGGAGGCCGCGCTGTGGCTCCATCGGGCGGCCGCGGCGGGCTCGCGCGAGCCGCTGATTCCGACGCTGCTCGCCGAAGCCATGCCGACCACCGATGCGCAGGTGGCGCTGTTCGCAAGCCCCGCCGGCATCGCCGATGGTCAGTTCAGCCCCGATGGCAACACCCTGCTCTTGCGGCACTACGATGGCCGGCTGTGGCTGTGGGATCTCGCAAAACAAACGCTCGTTTGGGACCTGCCTGGCCATCCCGAAGGAACCGTCTGGGCTCGCTACACACCGGACGGTGAGCACATCTTGTACGGCACCTCGGGGGATGGCGGCGTGTACTTGCAGCCGATCCGCGGGGGGCCGGCGCGGCAAGTCTGCCGCGATCAGTTCGTCGGCTGGCCGGCGCAGGTCTCTCCCGACGGGCGGCTCGTCTACACGCAGGGGCTGGACGATGGCTTTCGGGCTTGGGATCCGCACACCGCGACCTGTCGGTTTGCGCTGCCGAGCGGCGCCGAAGGTCCCGGGTTCCTGGAGCTCTGTCCCGCCGGTCGCTATCTGGTCGGCATCGTCGGTTCGCCAGCCCGGACGCTGCGGGTCTACGACGCGCGGAGCGGGGCGGTGCTGCGCGACTGCCAGCCGGTGGGCCAGGAGCTGAACTTTCCCTCCATCGTCTTCTTCGATGACGGCCGCAGGTTTCGGCTGAGCGCCAACGGGAAAGCGTGGCTGTACTCGTGCACCAGCGGCCGACGTCTGGCCCGCATGGCTGGCGAGGTCCGGCGGCCGCAGAGCGATCCCCACACCCACCTGCGCCGCAAGCTGGTCGATGTCAGCAGCAGCGGTCAGGTCCTGGTCTATTCGCTAGAGACCGGACGATTGCGCTTGGAGTTTGGCGAGCCGAGTTGGCGACTGCAGCGAGCCCTGCTCAGCCCCGATGGGCTGTGCATTGCGGCGACGGGACAGGATCGGCTGGTGCGCATCTTTGAAGCCGAGACCGGCACACTCCTGTCCAGCCTGTCTTGCCATCGCGGGCTGGTTCGCTTTGCCCGCTTCAGTCCCGATGGCCGGCTGCTGCTCACCGCGGGCGATGATCGGACGGTGCGCCTGAGTCGACTCGATGCCCTCAACCGAAGCCAGGTGTGGGCCTCGGCCGATTCCCCGCTGATCAGCGCCGACTGGTCCCCGGCCGCCGAACACGTGGTCTGTGCCACCTCCGAACGGCGGCTGGAACTGCGCGATCCGGCGACCGGGCGACTTTTGCATCTGATGCAAAAGTGCGACCAGCCGATCGTGACCCTGCAGGCGGTGCCGGGGCTGGGTCGCCTCGTGGTGGGTCTGGCCGATGGGACGGTGCAGCTGTGGCGCCTGCCGGAAGGAAGGCTCCTGCACAGCTTCCCGCAGCTCGTCCCCGGACTCGCCTTCCTGCAGCCCAGCCCCGAGGGGCGCTGGCTAGTTGCGCTCGATCGGCGCGGACAGCTCATGGTCTACACCGCAGGCGGAGAGCTGCACCTCAAGCTGGCGGCCCTGTCGCACCCCGTCCTGGGGGCGAAGTTTTCCGCCGATGGCGAGCAGTTTCTGCTGTGGGGTCACAGTCATGTCCTGGGGCCGATCGCCCTCGGTCCAGCCACGGCATCGCCCGGTGAGCAGCCACCCCCAACGCTGCACAACGATGTCATGGCCGTGCAGGCGAGCGAGGGCGACTGGCTGGCGGCCGTCAAAGCGCCGGGCCGCACCGATGTCGGCTTCCTGGGCAGCGGACGATCGGTCTGCAGCTTGCCGGTGCAGCTGGGCTGGGGGCGGTCGGCCTGCTTCAGTCCCGACGGAAATCGCCTGCTTTTGGTCGGAGACGATGGCCGTGGCCACATCTGGGATCCGGCCAGCGGCCGCCTCGCTTGCGAGCTGGGTGCAGCGCTGGGCCTGATCGAGTCGCTGATGTTCAGCAAGGACGGGGCGCAGGTCTTTGTCATCAGCCCCGAGAGTGTGCAGATCTTCGATGCCGGGAGCGGCCGCCTGATCAGCCGGCGCACGCTGCCCGAGGGACGGGTCGGACGGGTCGCGGTGACTGCCGACAGCAGTCGTCTACTTTTGGTGTCGCAAAATGGCGCCCTCGCGCTGCTCGACCTGCGCAAAGAGGCGCGCGATGTCGCGACCATCGGTCAGATTCTCGACGAGCGGATCCGTCTTGGCTTTGAGGGCCGCGGGCTGGTGCGCAGCCATCCCGAAGAGACAGTCGCCCTGGCCTATGCGCCCGTCCCAGCGGAACAACCGACAGCTGAGCGAGATGGCTTCAATCAGCGCTATCGCGAATACAACCTGGCGCTGTCTGCCTGGCAGCGGGGACACGTCGCGCGGGCGCAGCGCCATGCCGAGCAGGCGCAGGCTGTCCTCACCGCACACGACGACCAGCGCGGCCTCCTGCGGATCGAGCTGTGCTTGGCGGTGTTCCGCACGCACCAGAAGCCCGAGACCCTGCCTTCGGCGATCGCGGCACTGCTGGAGCGGCTGTCGAGCCTGGGTCTGTCGGCGGGCGAAGCGGCCCAGCAGATCTATCTGCTGTCGGGAGTGGCCCATGAGTCGCTGTACTCGCCGACGGTCGCGCTGGCCCTCAACGACGAACTGCAACGCCGCGTCCCCACCGACATCGGCTTGACCGCCAACCGCATCGAAAACTGGGTGAGCACGGGACAGCCAGCGACGGCCCTTGCCGCCGCTGCGATGGTCGATGCATATGCCGATCCCGCTGCGCGAGCCGCCTTGCTCTTGCCCTTGGCGGCGGCGGCGCTACAGCTTGGCCAGCGCAGCGAGGCGCAGGGCTTCCTGTCCCGCCTGCAGCGCGAGTACGCCGCGATCACCGATGGCCACTGCGCTACCTGGGAGTTCTATGGCCTGCGCTGGTCGCTGTCGGCTGGGCTACCGGATGAACCCGCGGCGTCGGAGTGCAGCCCTGCGCGGTGGGTGGCGGCGCTGCTCGATCTCTCGTACCTGCTGAAGCTGCCGAAGTCGGATGCCGTCGCGGCCCAGCTCAAAGAAATCTGCGACGGTCTGGCTGCCGTGGACGCCAGCGCCTCGTAGCGCGGCCTAAGGAGTGGCAGCGGCGGGCGGCGGTGCACCCGCGTCGGGACTGGGCTGGCCACGACGCTGACGCAGGAACCATTGGAAGAGCTCAGGCAGGGCGTAGGTGGGCTCTTCGGCGGCGTGGCCGGTGCTGGGCCACTCGGTGTAGCGAACCAGGCCGCCAGCCTGCTGCAGCGCCGCCTGCATCTTGCGCGACATCGCCACCGGCACCATCGGATCGCGGCGACCGTGGAAGATCCAGACCGGCGTCTGGCCCAGCTTGGCCGCCATCTGCGAATAGGGATCGCGGCTGAGATCCAGCAGCGCGCCCTCTTTCGGCAGGCGCACCCAAGGGGGAGGCTTCACGCCGCCGCAGATCGGCGCCAGCGCGGCGAAGCGTCCGGGGTAGCGCGCTGCCAGATAGTAGGTGCCAAAACCGCCCATCGAGTTGCCCGTGACGTAGATGCGATCGGGATCGCCGTTGTACTCGCGCAGCGCGACCTCGATGGCGTCCATGGCGCGCTCGGCCATCTCGGGCAGGGCCCAGAAGCTCTGCGGATCGCACTGCGGAAACACGACGAGGAAGGGAAAGAAACCCAGCGTCGCCTGCACCGCCGGGCCCAGGCCGACCTGCGTCGCCATCACGCCATCGGTGCCGCGCTCGCCACCGCCGTGCAGGTACACGATAATCGGCAGCTTTTGGCCCAGCGGATCGGGGGTCTGCGCTCCCGGCTGGGGGTGATAGATGTAGAAGCGATGGCTACCGCGCGCCGTGGTGGTCACATGCGCCGAAAAGCCATGCTGGCTGTCCGGCACAAAGGCCAGACGCGAACAGGCGCCGCTGAACAGAAGTCCCCCGACTGCGATCGCCTGTAGCCACGACCTACCGCCCGTCTTGCGCTGCTTGAACATCAACATCCTCCATCGCGTGCGCTGAGTATGATGCGCGATGGGAGCGGTCTAGTGCAGGCGAACGCGCGGATTCGCTGCGGCGCTACCCCGTACCGACGCTAGCGGCGGCGAGCGATGGCGATGAGGCCGCCGTCCTGGTGGCTGAGCATCAAGTCGTCGGTGCGCCAGTTGTGGGCGCGGCTGAGCTGATTTTCTACCGCCTGGCGCTTCAGCCGCATCGTCAGGCGCGGAAAGTAGGCCAGCCCGCGCAAGAG
>DAORCZ010000573.1:0-5740 GCA_035345735.1 Pseudomonadota bacterium
CATCGCGCCGTGGGCCTCCCAGAACAGGATGTCCTCGACCGAGCAGTAGCGGTGATTGCCGCAGGCTTGCCAGGCCGTGGAGTCGGGGGCAGGCAGCTGCAGGGGGGCTGCGCCGTCAGGCTCGCCGTCTTGAGGCACGTCCCTACGATATCGCTTCTGCTCGCGCCAGCCTAGTCGGGCAGCGACGGACCGGAGGACTGCTGTAGGGCGTTGTGCCGACAGCCGGGCAGCGCTCCACCGATTGCCTTCCGACCCCGATATAATGAACGCCGTGTCGCGCATACGGCGAGCCTTCAGGGGGTGGGTGGGTTTGGCGCTGGGGCTTTTCGCTCTGGCTCCGGCTGAGCCATGGGCGGACGTGCCGATTCCGCCGGAGCAGAACGTGCGGGTGCTGTCATCTCCTGGCTGCGCCATGCGGGCTCTGTCGCGAGCAGTCGACCGTCGCAGCTCGTCGATTACCGACTGCACCAACGGCGAAGCGCCGGGCTCACGGCGTGCGCGCTTCGGCTGCACGTTTGACACGGCCGGCATCGTCGTCAGCTGCCAGGCCCTGCCGAACCCCAAACCGACGCTGTCGAAGGGGACGCTGACCTGCATCGAGGGGGCTCTGTCGGCCATCAAGCTAAACCCCAAGGACGGCGACCCGGCGCAGTGTCAGGCGCAGATTGAGGTGAGCTACAGCCGCCGTCCCCGCCGGCGTCCGGACCGCTACTTGCCCGACCCCAACAATCCGCTGCACGGGATCTAGCCCAGCGAGCCGACCTCCCGCCAGCCACCTCCCGCCGATGGCCGTCCCTGCTCGACGGGCACGGCTTGCCGTCCTGCCCCTTGGGCGAGCTGTCACGGACGCTTTCCCCCGTCGGTGCGGTCCCCAGACAAATTGCTTGCGGCTTTTTCGGTCCAGTCTGGTATAACCCCGCCCCTGCTATGTCTATGGTTCCGCCTACTTCCCAAGGAGTCCGGCCCCCAATGCGTGCCCTTTCTCTGCTCCTCCGAGTCCGTTCGCGGTCGCTTCTGACCGCCGCGTGTCTGTGCCTGCCGTTCCTTTCCACCCCGGCTCTGGCCCAGGACGTGGAAGGGCCGCCGGCTCCCTACGATCTATCGGCCATGGACTGCGGCGAGCTGGACAAAGAGTCGGGCCTGCGGCCGCTGCGCGCGTCGCACACGGCGGGCGATGACCTGGACATCCTGTGCAAGGTCACCGTCGGTCTGTCGGACAAGATCAAGGGCTCGCCGAAGGCGCACACCATCAAGCTGACGGTGTCGCAGGGCGGCAAGACCAGCTACGAGCAGGTGCGCGATGCTCGCGTGCTCAACCCCACGAATCGCGTCGTCTTGTTCGTCATTCCCGCCGAGAAGCTCCCGACCGAAGCTGGCAAGGTGCTGATCCGTGCTGAGCTGTCCAAGCCCGCGAACAAGCCCGGTCAGAAGGAAGTCTCCTTCGCGCTGGTGTCGGAAGACTAAGAACCGCCCGCTCTCCTTGGTCTAGAGCCCTCCTTGCCCGTCCCCGCCTAGTATGCGGATCAAGAAGCTTGAAATAGTTGGTTTCAAGTCGTTCTGTGACCGCGCCGTGGTCCGCTTCGACGCGCCGATTACCGGCATTGTCGGACCGAACGGCTGTGGCAAGTCGAACGTCGTCGACGCCATCCGTTGGTGCATGGGCGAACAGTCCGCCAAGCACCTGCGCGGCAAGTCGATGGAGGACGTCATCTTCTCAGGCAGCGACCGCCGCGGCCCGCTGGGCTACTGCGAAGTGTCGATGACCTTCGAGAACGACGGCCGCCTGCCCGTCGAGTACCTGGGATACAGCGAGGTCACCGTCACGCGTCGCCTGTTCCGCGACGGCACCAGCGAGTACTACCTCAATAAGACGCCGTGTCGTCTGCGCGACATCAGCGAGCTGTTCCTGGGCACCGGCATCGGCACCCGCGCCTACTCGATCATCGAGCAGGGCCGGGTCGGCATGATCGTCAGCAGCAAGCCCGAAGATCGCCGCTTCCTGATCGAAGAGGCGGCCGGCATCACCAAGTACAAGCTGCGCAAGAAGGCCGCCGAAAAGAAGCTCGATGCGACGCGCCAGAACCTGGTGCGCGTGTCCGACATCGTCGCGGAGCAGGAGCGTCAGCTCGCCAGCCTCAAGCGCCAGGCGGAAAAAGCCGAGCGCTACAAGCGCTATCGCGCCGAGCTTCGCGACATCGAGCTGTGGGGCCTGTCGCAGCGCTGGCTGGGCCTGGTCGCCGAGGAGCGCGTGTATCGCGACCTGTGCGCCGCCGCCAGCGAGACGCAGCAAGCCGCCGAGACCGCGCGCCTGTCGATGGAGGCCGAGCTCGCCGCCATCCGCCTAGAGATGGGTGAAGAAGAGGCCCGCCTGCAGGAGATGCAGGAACGGCTCTACGCCCTCGACAACCAGGTCAAGCTGGGCGAGGCCGAGAACGAGCACGCGCGCAAAGAAGAGAGCCGCCTCCTCGCGCAGGCCCAGAAGCTGCGGGCCGAGCAGGAAGTGCTGCACCAGCGCGGCGAGCAAGCGACCGCCGAGAGCACACGCGTCAACGAAGAGCTGGTTGCCCTCGGTAGTCAGGGCGAGGGTCTGGATGATCGGCTGCGCGAGGGCGAAGAGCGCCTGAAAGCGGCGCGCGAGCGGCTGGCCGAGTTCGCGCGCATGAGCGATGGCATCAAGACCGACATCGCGCAGCAGAACGCCGAGATCGCGCGCGGTGAAGCCGCCGAGCGCAGCATGAGCCGGCAGCTTGACGACCTCGATCAGCGCCTGATGCGCAGCGAAGACGAGGGCAGCCGTCTCTCGTCGCGCAAGGCCGAGCTCGACGCCGAGATCGAAGGCCAGCAGCAGCGCCTAGGTGGCCTGCACGAAGCCCGCGTCAACCTGGCGCGCACGCGGCAGGATGCGGAAGAGCGGCTCAAGGATCTCAAGCTCCTGGTCAGCCGACTCGAAAAAGACGTCGACCACGTCAAGAGCGAGCTGAATAAGAAGAAGGCGCGGCATCACTCGCTGTCCGAGATCGCGGCGCGCCACGAAGGCTTCTCGCTGGGGACGCGGCTGCTCCTGCAGCGCGACAAAGCAGCGGCGAAGGCGGCGGGTGATGGCGCCGATGCCGACAAGGCCGGCCCCAAGACGCTGGCCGATCTGATCATCGCCCCGGCCGAGCTGGAAGTGGCCATCGATGCCGTGCTTGGCGATCGCCTGGGCGCGCTGCTCTGCGAGTCGCAGGGCGAAGCGGCGGAGTCGGTCGGCTATCTGCGCACCCGCGGCGAAGGTCGCGCCACTCTGATGCCGCTTGATGCGCGGCCCCCGCGTCCGTCGGATCGGCCCCCGCGGCCCGATGATGAGCAGGCGCAGGGCCTGGGGGTGCGCGGTCGCTTGATGGATCTGATTCAGTGTCCGCCCGGCTATCAAGGTGTGCTGGATGCGGCGCTCGGTCGCGTGCTGGTGCTTGATACGCTGGAGCATGCGCTGGCCTATTTCCAGCAAGCCAGCGACGATGGAAGCCTGTCTCCCGGCGCGATCTTGTGCACGCTGGATGGCGCCGTGGTCGATGGCCATGGCGCGGTGACCGGCGGGGCGCAGCGCGGTCAGGGCGCATCGGTCCTGGCCCATCAGCGCGAGCTACGCGAGCTGCAGGTCGCGATCAAAGAGCTCGACGAGCGCTTCCGTTCCGAAGAAGAACAGCTGGTGGTCAGCAAGAAAGAGCGCGAGCACCTGCTCGGCAAGCTCGAAGAGCTGACCAAGGTCGGGCATCAGGGCGAGATGCAGATCCTGTCGCTCGACAAGGATCTGATCAAAGCCCGCGAGGAGCTGCATCGCACCGCGCATCGCCTGGATGTGCTGGGCAGCGAGCGCACCCTGCTCGCCGAGCAGCGCGCCACCGTCGAACGCGATGCCGAAGAGTCGCGCCTGGCCACGCGCACCGCCCGCGACCGCTTGGCAGAGCTGGAAGAGCAGCTCGATACCCATCGCTCGGCGCAGGTAGCGCTGATGGACGAGGTCGAAGCGCAGTCCGGCGCGCTGACCCAGCTCAAAGTCTCGGCCGCGACCTACAAAGAGAAGCTGTCGTCGCTGAGCAGCTCGGCCGCGCGCCTCGCCAGCGAGGGGTCCGAGCGCGCGCTGCGCCTTTCGCGTCTCGCCGAAGAAGAGCGTGGCTGCTACCAGGCCGCCGCTGCGCTGGCCACCGAAGTGCAGAGCCGCGGCAGTGATCTATTGGAACGCGCCGCCGGCCGTAGCCGGCTTGCCGAAGAGCTGCAGGTGCTGCGCAACGGCTACGAGCAGAAGCGCGGTCGCAGCGCCGAGCGCGAGGCCGAGCTGCGCGGCAAACGCGACAAAGAGTCGGCCGAAGTCCGTCGCGCCATGGCGCTGCGCACCCGCCTATCTGAGCTTGAGCTCTCGCGTCAGCACACCGAGCAGACGATGGCCGAAAAGCATCGCGTGCTGGTCAGCGAAGTGGTCACCGACTACCACCTGCGCCCGCCGATCACGCCCAAGGATGAAGAGCGCGCCAGCGAGCTTCGCGACCTCATCGATCGCATGGGCGAGATCAATCTGATGGCCATCGAGGAGTACAAGGAAGTCGAGAAGCGCTACAACTTCCTCGTCGCCCAGAAGACTGACCTGGAGACCGCGGTCGGTCAGCTCGAAAAAGCCATCGACCTCATCAACAAGACCAGCCGGCAGCGCTTCCGCGAGGTCTTCGATCTGGTCAACGCCAAGTTCCAAGAGATCTTCCCGCGCTGCTTCCTGGGCGGCCAAGCCTATCTACGCCTGAGCTATCCCAAAGAGAGCGCCAAAGACGCGGCGAAGGACGGCGATGGCGAGGCCAGCGCCAAGACAGTGGTCGCGACGCCCAAGCGCGATCCCGAAGACATTCTCGAAGCCGGTGTCGAGATCTTTGCGCAGCCGCCCGGCAAGAAGAACTCGACGGTCGAGCTTCTGTCCGGCGGCGAAAAAGCGATGACTGCCGTCGCGCTGATCTTCGCCATCTTCCTCATCAAGCCCTCGCCGTTCTGTTTGCTCGACGAAGTCGATGCGCCGCTCGACGAAGCCAACGTCGGCCGCTTCAACGATCTCGTGCGTAGCATGACCGACCGCAGCCAGTTCATCCTGATCACGCACAACAAGCGCACGATGCAGATCGCCGACGTGCTCTACGGCGTGACCATGGACGAGCCGGGTGTGTCGCGTGTCGTGTCCGTGAACCTGCACGAAGTCGGCCGCCTGTCCCCCGGCCGCGCCAAAGCCCCCCGCGCTGCGTAGCCGGCTGCCGCTCGGCCTCGGTACGAGCGCCATTAGCCAGCCTGCCCGAGGTGGGTTGGCTGTGTCCCATCGGCCTACATAGATTGCGCCGGCCGATTGGTTCACAATTGGACTCCTGTGCCGGGCTGGGGGCGGGGGAAGTCGGGGGAGATGCCCAGCAAATTATCGGCGACCGGAATCGGGGGACTCTCAGATGGTTTCTGTGGGCGATGGCAGTAACCGCGGTGGCCCAGCGAGCATGCTCGTGATGGGCGGCGCGATCACTTACGCTGCGAGCCAGCGATGAGCTTCGGCCCTCCGTCGCGTGGAGCCCCGCCGTCACCCCCGGTCAGCAAGGCGGGAGCAAGTGGTGGCCGCCGTCCGATTAACCCCGAGGTGACGCGCCTCCTGGTCGATGCCGAGGCCTTCTTGCGCCTGGGGCTTGTCGACAAAGCGATCAGTCACCTGGCGGGCGCGCTGAGCCGCGATCCTTCGCTG
>DAORCZ010000574.1:0-5737 GCA_035345735.1 Pseudomonadota bacterium
GCGCCATGTGGCGCGCGAAGTCGACCCAGATCGGGTGCTCGGGCGCAACGCTGTTGTGGGCGGACTGGCCGCGGCGAATCGTCTCGGCCATGTCGTCGTACCCACGGACGATAAAGGGGCTCAGCATGAAGCCGATGGTGCCGCCCAGGTAGGCTGGCGACTGCTGATTGAGAAACAGCGCCGCCTCGGGCGAAAGGCCATATTCGGTCTCACTCTTGGTCAGAAAGCCAAGGATCGTCAGGTAGTCGCAGAGGATGCGGATGCCGCGCTCGGAAGCGACGCAGCGGCCGGCGATCTGCGACACGCTGTGACAGCCTTCGGCGATGGCGGTAAACAGCGAAAGATCGATCGCCGCCTTGAGAGCAGCCGTGTGCTGGTAGGCAGTGAGCGTCTGAAAGATCTTCTCAGGCGAAGGCATGGGCGAGTGGGCATCCATGGCGTTCCTCCAAGGGATGAGGGTGGACCGGGCAGGCCCCATGTTGGCATGTCGGCTGGGGGACCGGGGATTTTGTTGTCGCTCGCAGGAGGTGAGTGCTAACAGCCGCGATTCCGTCGCTGAGCGCGGCCGTTTAGCCACCGCGGAGAACGCGCAACAAGCGGCCTTGGGAACTTATCTGCGCACCGGAAAAACCGGCCTCTTCCCGGCGGCGGGCGGCTCGGAAAAACTGGGATCATGGAGCTCCTGAAATCCACTCATGAGTTCTTTCATGGCGTCGTGCGCAACGCCCTGAGTGCGCACCCGCTCGCACTGCACGATCAGACGGAGTTTTATCTGGTGCAGCTCTTGGCCGAAGGCGGCGAGCACAGCGCTCTCGATGAGCCGCTGTCGCTGAAACTGGCCCAAGCCGAAGGGGCCGAGCCGCATACGCGAGCCCAGCTTCTGCGCGAGATTGGCGACACCGCACTGTACGTCTGCGGCTTCTTCGCCGAGAGCCTGGCGCGGCGCATGGTCAGCGTCGAGTACTACATGTCGCTGGGCGGCACCGCGTACTACAGCCTGGCGCGCGGCGGGCGGGCGGTGTCAGCACTCCTGCGCGAGGTCTACGGCGAGCTGGCCGAGAAGTTCCCGCACCTCGTCGAGCTCTTGAGCTACGCCCGGCAGGAGCTAGCGCTGCAGGGCTCGCCAAACGTCCTGCGCCTGTACGAGCAGTGGCGGCAAGCGCCCAGCGAGCACCTGGCGCGACGACTGCGCGCCGCTGGCCTAATTCTGCCGCGAACTGCCGAAGAAAACTGAGGCACACTGCCGGCCACCATGTGGGCCGTACTGAAGCGCTGTGCTGGGCTGTCGCTTTCCCTGAGTCTTGCTCTGGCATCCCCCGCGGGGACTGCCGCTCCGCCCCCGCCAGCCGCGGTCGATCTGCCGCCGGGTGCAGGACAGCTCAAGGCCGAAGTGATGGCCGTCGAACGAGCCTTCGCAGCGACGATGGCGCGGCGCGATCTGGCTGGCTTCACAAGTTTCCTATCGGAAGAAGCGATCTTTTTTTCCGGTCCCGGAAAGCCGGTGCTGCGCGGTCGCGCTGCGATCGCGGAAGCCTGGGCGCGCTTCTATCAAGGCCCCACTGCGCCGTTTAGTTGGGAACCCGAGCGCGTCGAGGTCATCGATAGCGGCAGCCTGGCGCTGAGCAGCGGTCCGGTGCGCGATCCGCAGGGCAAACAAATCGCGACGTTCAACTCGATCTGGCGGCGTGACCGCGATGGTCGCTTTCGCATCCTGTTCGACAAAGGCGAAGCGGTCTGCGCGGGAACAGAAGCCAGCCCGAACGGCAATCCTGCCGACCCGCTGAGCGAGCTTGACCCCTACGTCGCGACGGCGCTGTCGGCGTGGAATGCGCCAGGGGTGGCCATCGCCATCGTCAAGGATGGCCGGGTGCTGCTAACCCGTGGTTACGGCCGAAGGCAGCTTGGCGGAGGTGGCTTGGTCGATGCCCACACGCGCTTTGCCCTGGCGTCGCTGACCAAGGGTTTCACGGCCGCGCTGGCCAGTCAGCAGGTGGCCGAAGGCCGGCTGTCCTTGGACCAGCCGATCGCGGCTCGCCTGCCGGGCTTTGCGCTCGCCGATCCGCGCGTGACGGCCGAGCTATCCCTGCGCGATATCCTGTCGCACCGCAGCGGCCTGGCGGAGTCGGCGGAGCTCTTGTGGCCGGGCACCGGCTATGACTCGGATGAGCTGATATCGCGCCTGCGCTTTGTCGAACAGGCGGCGCCGCTGCGCACGCAGTTTAGCTATTCCAACGTGCTGTACGTCGTCGCTGGAAAGCTGGTTACCGCGGCTGCGGGACGGCCCTTTGCCGAAGTGCTCAAGACACGACTCCTCGATCCGGCCGGACTGCGCGATAGCGGTCTGGGTCTGCCGCAGGCCAACGACGACAACTTCGCGCGTCCGCACGCCGAACAGGACGGGACGCTGCGCGTCATCGCACCGCGCACGGTCGATAACATTGCTCCTGCGGCAGCGCTCTACAGCAGCGCGCACGATCTGGCGCGGTGGCTGCTCTTGCTGCTGGGCCGCGGCAAGCTCGATGGGCAGCAGCTGATCCCCGAGGCGGGAGTTTCCGCCATGCTGTCGCCGCAGATGCTGGTTGGGCTGGCGCCGTGGCAGCAGGCGCTATATCCCGAGAGCCACTTTCTGGCCCAGGGCCTGGGCTTCATGCTGCAAGACTATCGCGGCGAGCTGGTCGCGTGGGGGACGGGCGGCATCGATGGCTCATCCTGCTCGCTGGCGCTCGTGCCGGGTCGCGGGCTGGGCATCGCTGTGCTGGCCAACGTGCCCTGGACTGGCCTGCCTGAGGGCCTGCTGTTCCACATCGTCGATCGCGCGCTGGGTGTACGCGGTCGGGACTTCAGCGCCCTGCGACTGGCTTTGTCGCTCAGCAGTCGAGCCCGACACGCAGAAGCGCTGCGCCAGCAGCTCGGCCCACAGATCAGCACCGCTTTTCCCGTGCCGCGGGCGCGATTGGTCGGGCGCTATCACTCACCGCTCCTCGGGGACGCGTGGATCGTCGAGCCGA
Organism: Pseudomonadota bacterium; assembly: GCA_035345735.1. Taxonomy (GTDB): domain Bacteria; phylum Myxococcota_A; class Polyangia; order Palsa-1104; family JAEUJZ01; genus JAEUJZ01. The sequence goes on from DAORCZ010000574.1 coordinate 3,009, forward strand.
CCGAGCCGACGACGGGTCCAGGCGCGGGCGCGCTGCTGTTGCGCATCGGCAAGACCTGGCAGGCCTGGCTCGATCCCTGGCGACCAGATGCGCTGCGGGTTCGGCCGATCGATCGCCAGCTGGATCCGCAGCTGTGCAAGCTGCGCGTGGCGGCGGATGGCACGGTCGTCGGCATCCAGCTCGACGATCACGGGGCCTTTGAGCGGGTCGCGGACCGCCCGCAAAGAGCGGCGCCGCCACCGGACACAACCACCCCGGTGGCTGACCCCGCGCGGCGCGCAACTGTGATACAACGAGCGTCTCATGGCGCTCATCCCCTACGCTCATCTTCCGCCCCCCCACGACCCGCCGATCCTCGTCGCTGAGCAGCCGCTTGAAGAGTACTACTGCGGCGACGCGCGCTGCGACTGCGCCACCGCGCATGTGATGTTTGCCGGCGTGCCGCTGGTGGTGGATCTGGGCACCTTGCGCGTTGATTTTCACAACGAACAGCCAGGCCAGACCACCCCCGCCCGCGAGGCGCTGCGCGAAGAGATGCGCGCCACGCTGCACGCCGGAGCGATCAATCAGCTGCGCGAGCACTACGTCAAGGTGCGCGAGTACGGCCGCGACTGGCACTTCCGCTACATGGACTTCACGCGCCTGCAGCAGGGTGACGTCGTCGGCTGGGAGCAGATCTTCCGCCACCTTGGCACACCGATCTACACGCTGAGCAGCAAGGTCCAAGGCGCTGAGGGTGAAGCGGCGACCGAAGAGATCCGGCTAGGCATGGCCGATGCGTACTGCGTGATGCCGCGCTGCGACTGTCAGCGCGTGGTGTGGTCGGTGGTCACCGCATCAGCCGAGGGCGAAAATACACGCCCGCTGGGCACCGTCGAGTATCGCTTCGCGGTCGGCCAGCCAGCCGTGCTCAAGACGGCGGGGGGCATCAGCCCCAACCAGCTGTTCATGATCGTCAGCAACCTTCTGCGGGCTCGCCCAGACTTCATCAGCGAAGCGCAGCAGCGCTACCACTTCATGCGCGAACAGGTCACGCCCATCGTGCAGCAGCAGCGCAGCCACAGCATGCAGTCGCAGAAGCAGCCGGTGGTCGGTCGCAACGACGCCTGTCCCTGCGGCAGCGGCAAGAAGTTCAAGCGCTGCCACGGCCGCTAGGAGCCGCGAGACAGAAGACGCCTACGAGGCTGGCGTGGCTGGCAGCGGCTCGCGTCGCAGGCGAGGACGGGTGCCGCGATCGACGGCGCGCAGCAGCAGCCACCACAGGCCGCCGAGCAGCAAGAGCACGGACATGAAGCCGATGATGCCGATGCGCAACAGATGGCGCCCGAGATCATTGACCGGCTTTAAGACCTCGCTGTAGGGCTCCTGCACGATGACCACCCAGCCGGTGTCGTGGCCACGCACCACCACCGGCTCAATGGCCGCTAGCCAGTCGCGATCATTGCGCGCCCCCAGCGGATCGACATAGCCGACAAACGTCAGCAAGCGCGCCGCGCTGGCATCACCTGCCGCCACGGCCAAGCGCGCTTCATCGAGCCGCATCAGCACCTGCGGATCGACCCGCAGCCGAGGCATGACCATCTGACTGCGACGCTGCGAAAGCAAGCGCGAGAGCTGCGGATGCTGCAGGATCAGGCCGCGCTGGCCCGGCTGATCTTCGCGACTATCGATCAGCGCTGCGACCTGATGCGCCCCCTGCTGCTCGCCGGGGTTGAGCTCACCAAAGTGGCCAAGCTGCACCGTCATGCCCAGCACGCCGACCACCTCAGGCGGTCCGCTCTCGGAAGGCTCGCTCCAGACCGGGACCGAAAACGCGACGATGCGATTGCCGCTGGCTTGGCTATCAAAGACCGCTGAGCGATGCGGGGTGCGAATCGGCGCGACGTCGATCGGCGTGCCGTAGCCATCGGGGTTGGTCGGCAGATCCCGCCCCCGGCCGTGAAAATAATCGCGGAACGCCCAGTTCTTTCCGACGGTCGGCGAGTGGGGCACGCGGGCCCACTGCAGGCCGTGGGCATCGGTCAAAAACCAGCTTGTGGCCCCCAGCGCCTGATGCTGATGCTGGCGACGCTGCAGCCATTCTTGCAGCACGGCCTGCAGCGCATGCCGCCGTTCGCTGTGGTACAGGGCCTCACTGTCGCTGGGCTTCCCAGCCAGATTGCCCGAGGGTGGGCTCCCGCCGAGCTCTAACAAGACATCGCGCATGATGGGGTCGTTCGCCGCCCCTTCCAGCGCACCCCAGCGCCGCTCGACCTCGCGCCCTGCGGTCTCGGCGACAAAGCGCGCAGCGAAGCGCGTGCTCTCCAGCGCCCGCTGGGTGATGGCTTTCTGCGACGAACCGAGCGCGGTTCGCCAGGTCTGTCGGCCGATCAGCGAAACGACCGCAAACAGCAGCACCAGGCCCACCGCCCCGATCAGTAACACCGGACGCCGAGCCCTCCGAGCATCGAGATCCTTGAGCGCGTCGAGCACAGCCTGCGCGCTGTTGGGTCGCGACTCGGGATCCAGGCTCAAGCAATCACTGATCAGCTCGCGCAGGCCCGTGTCGGTCTGCGCACGCTTGCGGCGAAGCTCGGTGAGCGGCGACGGGGCGGAGCGCAGGATCTGTTGATACAGGCTCAGCCGTTCGGGCAGCGTCGCGTTGTCGGCCAGCAGCTTGCGGGCATCGCGCGAACGATACGGCGGGCTGCCGGTCAGCATGGCGTAGGTGATCGCGCCCAGGGCATAGA
>DAORCZ010000575.1:0-5730 GCA_035345735.1 Pseudomonadota bacterium
AGGCGGCGCGAAAACTTCTGCACGCGATTCAGATAGAACCAGCAGCGCGAGTGCCCCTCGGGATCGGTCTGAAAGCCGAAGGCGTTGTCCATGTAGTACAGCGTCTTGCCATCGGGCGCGCCCAGCAGGTTGCCGCCGGAGAAGCGATCCGAGTTGTTCTGGATCAGATCGAAGACCAGCAGCGACGAAAGCTGCGCCAAGAGCGGCTCTTTGCCCTCGGGAAGCTCGCCGTCCTGCCCCAGCCAGTCAGTCCAGGAAAGAATGTTTCGGGTGGTATCCAGGCGGGTGTTGGCGACGCGCGGAATCCAGTACGAAAACGAGCCCAGCGTCTGCCCATCCGCACCGAAGCGGGTCTCGCGATCGATGCGCTTTTTGGCCCAGCGCGAGCTGGTGTCGAGCTTGGCGAAGATCTCGTCGCGCGACAGCGTCCGCATGACCACCGGCGACACCAGGTTCAGGCCCAGCAGCCGGCTTAAGGCATAGGCCGCCGCCTCTTTGCGCGGCACGGTCTGCGGGTTGCTTTGCTGTGGCTTGAACGCCGCGCGGCTGCCATCGGCAAACTCGACCCGCAGCGAGATCGAGCTACCGCCGCGATTCATCTTCAGCGACTTGACCTGACCTGCCTGCATGCGCGCGCGCAGCCGCTGGCTGGCCATACCCAGGAAGAGGTCGCGACTGTCGGCCTGCGGCGTGATCGGCGCGGTGGCGATGCGAAAGTCATCGGCCGGCCAGGCGAGCGGCAGGGGGCTCGATACGGCTGGGCTGTCGGATTCGCGATCGCTGCGACTGGCCGCGGCCTGCGCTGCCCCCGGCTCGAAGCGCACACCAGCTTCCCAGGCCAGCCCGCACACCGCACTGCTAAACACCGTCAGCTGTAGAGCCAGCCAGCGCAGCCGGGTCGCCCGCGCCTCGTTCTCGGCCCGCAGACGCGGCGACGGCTCGCCCGCTGCGCTGATCTCTGCAGAGAAGAGCGCATCCGGGGCCCCAGAAGTGGGCTGTGGGGACAGATCGAGTTCGATGGGCAGCGCGGACGTCACGACGGCGCCAAGCTACCACGCGCGATCGATCAAGTGGTCGCAATTGTAAAGAAAAAAATTTGCATTCCCCATGAAGCGTGCTCCACGCATGCTGAGCCGATGTCGGCGTTTATCCCCCTGCGCTACCTCATCGATCGCCTGCGCCAGCCGCGCAGCCGCGCGGATGAACTGCGCGAGCTACGCCGACGACTGCAAGCGCAGCCGCTGGCCCGCGCCGTGGGCGCCGAGGAAGCCGAACTCGCCGCCACGCTGCGTGCGCTTCGGCTGGAGCTCTCGGCGGCGATCGGGGCCGTCGAGTCCTGTAAGACCTGCGCCATCGGCCACCCACCGCCACATGGCCACTATCCAGGCGGCCACTGCTGCGGCCTGAAGACCGAAGACGCCTTCAACGATGACGAGCTAGCGGCGCTCAGGCAGGCCGGCACCACGGTCGCCGATCTGCGTCCGCCCGCGCCGGCAAGCGATCACGCCGGCTGCTCATTCCGCGGTCCGCAGGGCTGTTCGCTAGCGACCCCCGATCGACCCAACCTGTGCCTGCGCTACCTGTGCCCCGATCTGCAGCGCGAGGTCAGCCGCCGCGGTGATCTAGGGGCGATCGAGGCCATCGGTCAGCGCATGGAAGAGGTCTATCTGCGCTTCATCACCGTGCGCCGCAGCCGCCTCGATGCCGAGGAAGTGCGCGCCCTGGACGAGCTGGGCAAGCTGCAGCCGCACCGTCAGACATAAGACCGCGCCGCGCCCCTCCCGGCCAGCACGATCGCCCGGGAGCCCAATCGCCGACTAGCGCGCATCCGCCGCCGACAGCTAGATCCTGTTATTTTCCGAGAGGAAAGCGGATCACGCTTGACGCTGTCGTCGGCAGTATCTATTCGTGTAAGCCTTGCCGCTTACCACACCAAGCCACCCAAGCTCGACCAACTACCCGGCTGGCGGACTGCCCGCTGGGCCGGGGGCGCTTCCCTTGCGGCCACTGCGACTGGGACGCGGGGTGGCTGGGTCGGCTGGGGCCGCGACGCATCATCTGACGGCGCTCTCGCCCGGCTTTCCCCCTGCGCTGCGCGGAATCGTGCCTGAGCTGTGGGGACGCGGTGCCGAGTCGGCCTGGCAAACCCTGCTGAGCTCGGGCTCGCCGGACGCTCGCCTGGCACCGCGCGTGACCGTGGTGGGCTCGCGCGCTGCGAGTGACGAGGGTCTGCGACGGGCACATGAGCTGGGTGCCGCGCTGGCCGCCGCCGGCGCGATTGTCCTTTCAGGTGGCGCGCTGGGCATCGATGGGGCCGCCCACCAGGGCGCGCTCTCAGCCGCCGGGCAGAGCTGGGCGATCTTAGGAAGCGGACTCGACAATCTATATCCGCAGCGCCATGTGCCGCTGTTTACGGGACTGCAGGAGCGCGGGCTCTTGCTCTCGCCCTTCAGCCTGCAGGCGCCGCCGCGGGCCGGTCACTTTCCCAAACGCAATCAGGTGATGGCGGCACTCGCCGACCTGGTCGTCGTCATCGAGGCCAAGCTGGCCTCGGGCACGCGCTACACCGCCGAGGCGGCCAGCCGACGTGGACGCCGCGTGCTGTGCTTTCCGGGCTCGCCCGGGACTTTGGCCCTCCTGCAGGCGGGGGCGCAGGTCGTGCACAGCGTGGACGACGTCATCTCCTCCCTGGCGGCGTCGGCAGAGACCACCTTTCCCGTCGGTGTCCCGCCCCATTCACCCGATCTTGCCGCCCAGCGGACGGTCACGCGGGCCGACCATGGCTACCGCCCGGCCAGCCTGCCGACCGTCGATCTAAGCCTGCTCTCGCCAGCCAGCGCTCAGCTCTTCCGCATCCTTGCTGGGACGACCAATCCAGAGGCGGGCGAGGTGGTTCGTACGCCGGGGGGCTACGACACCAGCGAGCTGACTTCGCTCTCTGGTCTCTCTGCGGCCGACTGCGCCGCGGCTCTCATCGAGCTTGAACTCAACGGATGCTGTTCTCGTCTACCGGGCGGCCGCTATATTCAGCGCGCCTCGCTCTAACCTGAGGAACTATGGCCAGCGCCAAGAAAACCACGAAGACCGCACCGAAGAAGACCGCAGAGGCGGAAGAAGCCAAGGCGGCCACCGCGAAGGGCAAGACGAAGGCCGAAAAGGCGGCCGGAAGCGATAGCGCAGCGAAGGGGGCAACCGGCAAGGCCAGCGCGAAGAAGGCGACGAGCGCCAAGAAATCGACCGCCAAGGCGAGTGCCAAGAAGACCACGGCCAAGGCGGGCGCGAAGAAGGCGACTACTGCTGCCTCCAGCGAAAGCACCTCGGGCAAGGCGCGCAGCGGCGGTGGCGGCGGCGGCGACTACTCCCTGGTCATCGTCGAGTCTCCCGCCAAGGCGCGGACCATCAAGAAATACCTCGGCGGCAAGTTCGAGGTCATGGCTTCGGTCGGTCACATCAAGGACCTGCCCAAGTCCAAGATCGGCGTCGATATCGAGCACGACTTCCAGCCGGAGTACGTGCCGATTCGCGGCAAGGGCAAGATCCTGACCGATCTAAAGAAGGCGGCGCGCAGTGCCGGCCGCGTGTACCTGGCGCCTGACCCCGATCGCGAGGGAGAGGCCATCGCCTGGCACATCTATGAAGAGATCCGCGACGCCAACGACGACATCAAGCGCGTCAAGTTCAACGAGATCACCAAGCGCGGGATCACCGAAGCGCTGGCCCATCCGACCGATCTGAACCGCAACATGTTCGATGCGCAGCAAGCGCGACGCATCCTCGATCGCCTGGTCGGCTACCAGATCTCGCCGATCCTGTGGACCAAGGTGCGACGCGGCCTGTCAGCTGGGCGTGTGCAGTCGGTGGCCGTGCGGCTGGTCGTCGAGCGCGAGAGCGAGATCAGCGCCTTTAAGAGCGAAGAGTACTGGACCGTCGAGGTCCAGGTCGAAGGCAAGGTCAAGCCGGCCTTCACGCTGCGCCTCAGCCGCGTCGATGGTCAGAAGCCGGATCGCCTGCCCGAGACCACGGCCCGCCACATTGCCGCTCTGGCGCAGAAGCTGCCGCTGACCATCAGTCAGATCGAGGCCAAGGTCCGGCGCAAGATGCCGACCGCGCCGTTCATCACCAGCAAGCTGCAGCAAGAGGCGGTGCGCAAGCTGCGCTTCACCGCCAAGCGCACGATGGGCGTGGCGCAGCGACTGTATGAAGGCGTCGAGCTGGGCTCGGAAGGTCTGGTCGGCTTGATCACCTACATGCGTACCGACTCGACCCGCGTCAGCCCCGAAGCGCTGACCGAGGTGCGCAGCTACATCAATCAGCGCTATGGCTCGGCCTCGCTGCCGGAAGAGCCGAACGTCTACAAGACCAAGCAGACCAACGTGCAGGACGCCCACGAGGCGATCCGCCCGACCAGCATGAAGTACGACCCCGAAACGGTGCGTCGCCTGCTGCTGGAAGGCGTGGCCAAGCAGCCGGATAAAGAGAAGGACGTACTCGACCAGATCAAGCTGTATCAGCTGATCTGGAATCGCTTCGTCGCTTCGCAGATGACGCCAGCGGTCTACGATCAGACGGCCGTCCTCGTCGAGCTGCGCGAAACCGGCCACAGCTATGAGCTCCGCGCCACCGGCCAGGTCCTGCGCACCCCCGGCTTTACCGCCGTCTACAGCGAGTCGGCCGACGAAGACAAGCGTCCGGAAGAGACCAACGACGCCGACGGCGACGGTGTGCGCCTGCCGCCGCTGGAAAAGGGCGAGACCCTGCGTCCGCTCAACGCGCTGCCCGAGCAGCACTTCACGCAGCCGCCACCGCGCTTCACCGAAGCCTCGCTGATCAAAGAGCTGGAAGAGCGCGGCATCGGTCGCCCCTCGACCTACGCCGCGATTCTGTCGACGGTGCAGGACCGCGGCTACGTCGAAAAGAAGGAAGGCCGCTTCTACCCGACGCTGCTCGGCACGCGAGTCAACGAGCTCCTGGTCGTCAGCTTCCCGCAGGTGGTCAACGCCGACTTCACCGCCAAGATGGAAGGCGATCTCGACAACGTCGAAGAAGGCGAAGAGAACTGGCTGGTTCTGCTCAAGCGCTTCTACGGTCCGTTCAAGGACCACCTCGACCGCGCCCTCGTCGAGATGAAGGACTGGAAGCGCATCGAGATCCCGACCGAGATCGCCTGCGAGAAGTGCGGCAAGCCGCTGGTCGTCAAGTGGGGCCGAAACGGCGAATTCCTGGCCTGCAGCGGCTACCCCGCCTGCAAGAACACCAAGGAATTCGTGCGCGATGAAGAGGGCAAGATCGCGCCCAAGCCCGAACCGACCACCGACGAAAAGTGCGCCACCTGCGGCGCCGAGATGGTCTATCGCCGCGGTCGCTTCGGCGAATTCTGGGCCTGCTCGCGCTATCCCGAGTGCAAGACGACGCGCCCGGTCAGCCTCGGCATCATGTGTCCCAAGCCCGGCTGCGGCGGATTCTTGACCGAGAAGCGCTCCAAGCGCGGCTCGCCGTTCTATGGCTGCTCGAACTACAGCAGCAAGGGCTGCGACTTCGTGTCGTGGGATCGCCCGATCAAAGAGCCCTGCCCCGACTGCGGCACGCCGTTCTTGCTGCAGAAACAGACACGCCAGGGACCCAAGCTGCGCTGCTCGGTCTGCGCCTACGCCACCGAGGTCGACAACGACGACTCGCCCGAGCTACCCGGCGAAGAGAGCAGCGAAGAAGTCGAAGGGGCCGCCTAGCCCC
>DAORCZ010000576.1:0-5725 GCA_035345735.1 Pseudomonadota bacterium
GATCATCGCAGTGGGGGGCAGCTGGACGCAGACGCGGCACGCGGACCTGTCCCGGGACTGGTGCTGCTGTTTGCCGCGGGGCAGGCGCGCTGCACGGTGATTCCGCTACCCGCAGGCGGGGTCGAGCTAGGTCGCGGAGCCCTGCCCGATCTCCTGCCGACCGACCCCAAGATGTCGCGCCGCCACGTCGGCGTGAGCTTCGATGGCGAGCGCTTTGTCCTGCACGATCATGGCAGCCAGAACGGCAGCTTCGTCGATGGTGCGCGCATCAGCGGCCGGGTGGTCAGCGCCACGGCACGGATCCTGCGGGCCGGCGACAGCGTCTTTCTGCTGTCGGCTGATACGCGACGCACCAGCAAGCTCGCCGTCAAGCTGGCCGGCGACATGGTCCTGGGACCGGCGCTGCAAGACGCCATGGGCCAGGCCAGCCGAGCCGCCCAGCACGGCCGCACGCTGCACATCACCGGCGAGAGCGGCAGCGGCAAAGAGGGCATCGCCCGCGCCTTCCACGCCGGAAGCTCGGGGCAGAGCGGGCCCTTTGTCGCCATCAACTGCGCCACCATCGCCACTGGCCTCGCCGAGCGCCTGCTGTTTGGGGCGCGTCGCGGCACCTACTCCGGCGCCATGGCTGACAGCGAAGGGCTCATCCAATCAGCCGATGGCGGCACGCTGTTCCTCGACGAGATCGCCGAGCTCGACCCGGCCGTGCAGGCCAAGCTCCTGCGCGTGCTGGAGACGCGCGAGGTCCTGCCGCTCGGCGCGCTGCGGCCGCGCACCGTGAACGTCCAGCTCTGCTCGGCTTCGCACCGCAACCTGCGCAGCGAAGTCGCCAGTGGCCGCTTCCGCGAGGATCTGTACTTCCGCCTCAGCCGCCCCGAGGTCGAGGTCCCGCCGCTGCGCCGTCGGCTTGAAGAGATCCCGACCCACATCGAGCGCACCCTGCGCGCCGTCGATGCGGGACTGCTCGCGCACAGCTCACTCATCGAGACCTGCCTCCTGCGACACTGGCCCGGCAACGTGCGCGAGCTTCTCGCCGAGGTCCGCGGCGCCGCCCAGAACGCGCTAGGGCAGGGCAGCCCCAAGGTCGATGCCTCGCACCTCTCCGCAGATGCCGGCCAAGCCATCGAGCGCCCCTCCGATCCGCAGCCCTTGTGCGCCCTGGCCTTCCATCCCGCCATCGCCCGCGCCGGCAACCGCCCGCCCCCCGAGCGCGCCCAAGTCGAAGCCGCCCTCGCCCAGGCGAGCGGCAACATCAGCGCCGCCGCGCGCATCCTGGGCCTACATCGCACCCAGCTCAAGCGCGTGCTGGAAAAGTACGGCTTGGCCGGCGCCCGCTCCGAACCTTCGCTGGACGCGGACGACGAATAGCCGCAGTCGACACAACTGACACAGCTGACACCCACGACGGTTGTGTCGCAGCCAGAAGTGGCCTTTGCTCGCCTACACGCAGACTGTGCGCGCAGCTAATTTCAGAATCATTTCCGGCAGTTAGGCTGCAATCGGGTTGCTCGGTATCGCCTAGGATCCGCAGATTGCATGGGCTCACTCTTCTGGCACGCGTTTTGACTTCTAATGGCAGTAACCCGAGGCAAAAACCCGAATTGGCGGGTGCCTCCCAAGAACCTGCTTCAGGAGTCTACCGTGTCGATGTACAAGCACCTCACCCTCGCCGTTGCCCTCTCCGCGACCACGTCCCTCTTCAGTGCCTGCGGCCCAGCCGATCTAGAGCCCACCGCCGCCAAGCAGAGCCGGTTGGGGCCGTGGGTTCCTCTTAATGCCGGGCAGTTCCGGGGCGGTGACATCGCTGGCCAGACCGTCGATGGTCTCTACTATTCGACGACCCCGCCGACGGGCACGCCGCCGTCGCCCACGGGTTGGTGGATTAGCGTGCCGAGCTCTTCGTACTTCGCTCCGGTGACCAGCATGACCTACGAAGGGGTGAACTACAGCGGCCTGTCCACGCAGCAGGGCTGGCTCGTAGCGGAAGGCGACAGGGAGGTTGTGCTAGACACCCAAGCCAGCCGGAGTGAGCTGACGATTCAGATTGGGGCCCCGCTGAATGCTGTGCTGCGGATCCACGATGCTGATGATCATTCGAGCTACGGCGAATATCAGGCAGAGTGGCACACGAATGACGATGACACCTGGCAGCCATATTGTCCTCATCCGGTACTTAGTGGAGATAAAGAAATTGTCAATCAGTCGGAACATATGATCCCGGTAGGTGGGGTGCGCTGGGCGCTCAATGGCTCTCGCAGCAGCAACGCCAATGCAATCCAGCTAAGCTGCACCCACGATGCTGTGGGTGCTTGCGCAACCTGGGGTTATCACCCCTGGAATTCAGCGCTAGCCGGGGCCCATCAAGCCTGTACGCGGATGAAACGAGCCGACTATTGCGGTGTGGGTGAGGCTGCAACTACAACTTGGACCAATAATGTAGATACCTACGCGACAACGCAGATCGAAGTTTGGGACAGCCTGGGTGTGCATGCGCCATCCGGCCAGACCATCAGCACGATGGAGGCCTATTGGAATGGTAACGGCGCAACCTGCTTTAATCAGAGTAAGTTCCGCAGCAATGACACGACCACCATTACTCGTATGCAAACCGTGATTTCGACCTACTGCCCCAACATCCCAAGCTGTGGCAGCAAGAGCAGCGGCCTGCTTGGCAGTGCTCGCCCCTGCCTGTCCTACGATCAGACGACTGGCAACTGTATTTCGAACTAGCCTCGCATCCCTGCTACTTTTGCGCAGTCTGTAGCGACTGCGACAGCTTCGTTTCCACCTCACCAAAATCCTTCCGAAGGGTAGCGTTGCTAGACAATGCGCTTGCCAATAATTCCTGAGCCGCATGTTGAGTAGCTGCGCGTGTTTTCCCACTTTCCGTCAGTGATCTCCGCCACAGAAGCTTGCTCTTCCATGCCAATACACGTGGGGAACCTGGCATCAACTCTAGGCCACGATTGGCGCAGGATAGCCCCATAGATAACAAGGCCGAGAGGGTGGAATTCGACAGGTCCCAGGCAGTGGATATGTTGGCGCATGACTCTGCGCAAAGGGTTAAGAAATAATGGTCGGCATCTTTGTGGTTTATGGTTTCCGATATACCGGTAATAAATGGAATCAGTGATTTCTCTGATGATTGATTTTTAGTTGGATAGACCACGAGTTCTAGGTATTGTAAATGGATTGCAATTGATAAGCAATCTTTGTTTGATTTACTGATGCTGAGACATCTGCTGATAGCTGATTTTCCATGTAGTATGGCGGAGTTTGGATTGCGGCCATTGTTGATATCTTCGTAAATTTCCATTATGCTAGCCAAGGCGTCGACGGCTTCGGTGTCAGGGATTGAATTGTCGATTTCTCGAATGGCTGTGATTTGAGTTCTGATCTCGGAAATCTCATTCTCGTTACTTGTTTTTGTATCTAATTTGTATTGCGATAGTGTAAGTAGTGAAAATAGTAGATTAAATCGTAATGGCCAGTAATTTGGATTGTTTTTTAGTGCAATTTCTGCAATGAGTCGCGATTTCTCGACTACTGGAACAGGAGATTGTCCGTGCTCGGTTTCCCACTTTGCTATCTGAGATAAGGCAATGAGCTTGATTGCGTAGGCATTCATGAATTGTGGATCGATGTTCAATGCTTTTGCTGTTAGTTTGTTAATCTGTTCAAATACTGGCGTGGGATCAATATTTCGTGTTTGTAGATAATTTGCTTTGATGTAGAGTGCTCCTGCGTAATCGGCCAGTGCCCATGGAAAGAATGGTTGTTCATTGAGAGCTGATTCGTATTCTGTGAACGTTTCCTTGAGTGATTCGTCAATGTTGGTGTATTGTGGCTCATTTATTCTGATTATGCTTTGCAGTCCATTTCCTTTGATGTCGTGTGCGATATGATCGCTGGGGTGAATTTGTGTGGCGATATTTGATTCTGATATTTGTAGTTTATGATTCTTGATTGATTCTTCTTTTGAACCGACTTTGTAGTGATGTTGTGCTGTGAAGAAGTACGCAAACGCCTTCTTCGTATGCCCATACGACTCCTTCGGGGCGGCTTCGATGGCGTGGTCGGCGGCGGCTAGGGCGCGTGCCATCTTGGGCGTGGGATCGACGCCGCGGTAGAGGTCCATTTCCTCTTGGCGGATCCAGGCTTCGGCCAGGGCTTCGTGGACTTCGTGATCGCTGTGGCCGATGCCGGCGGCTTCTTCGTAGCGTGAGACGGCGAGGGCGAAGCTCTTGTCGGCGTTGTCGTTGTCGCCGCGGTCGCGGAAGGCGAGGGCGCGGACCATATGGACATCGCCTTCGAGCTTGGCGGCTTCGTACAGCCAGGGCGCTTGCTTGCGCGCCATGTGAGCGTTTAGCAGCGCGGCGTCGTAGTGCTCGTTGTAGAAGTCGATGAGCGCTTCGACGTAGCTCGGTGCCTCTGTGGACTGTCCGCGGCTACGCTGCAGGTGCTGGCGGGCGGGAATTAGGAATTCCGTTTCGAGTTCCTTTTTTCGCTTTTCGACAAAGGACTTGTCGCCACTCTTGCGGGCTTCATCGAGCGCGCGGCTGTACTTTTCGCCAAGGACACGGCCGAGGGCGTAGTCGAGGCCAACGTCGCGATAGCCGAGGTCTTGGGCCCGCTTGAGCTGGGTATGCGCGAGGTCCCACTCATGCAACGCGAGATGGCCGCGGCCGAGGACGTAGGCGCCGAGGCGGACGCCGTGCTCACCGGCGGTGGCGAGGTCGGCGGTGATGCGGGCCATGCGGGCGCGGACGATTCCTTTTTCGTAGCTGCTGTCGTGGAGCGGCAGCAGGTAGGCGGTGCGCACCAGCCATTCCAGATCTTTGACCGACTGTCCTAGCGTCTGCGCCAGCGCGGCCTGTTCGCGCGCCTCACGGGCTTGGCGCAGCGACAACAAGCGACCGCGGATGCCAACGACAAGGAGCGCGATGGCAGCGCTGATCAGCGCACCGGCCAGCACCGTCATCGCCCGATTCCGTCGTGCGAAGTAGCGCAGGCGATAGCCGTACCCTAGGCGCCGCGCCACCACGCGGCCGGCGCTGAGGTAGCGGTCGAGATCCTCGGCGAGCGCGCGGGCCGAGGCGTAGCGCTGCTCGGGCTCTTTGTTCAGGCACTTGCTGACGATCAGATCGAGGGCATCGGGGACATCGGGCAAGCGACTGCGCAGCGGTGTCGGCGGCTCGTTGACGACCTTGAGCAACAGGTTCACCACCGTCTCGTCTTGAAACGGCGGCTTCCCTGACAGCAGGTCGTAGAGCGTCGCGCCCAGGCTGTAGACGTCGCTGCGGCGATCCAAGCGACGCGCCTCACCTCGCGCTTGCTCTGGCGACATATAGGCCGGCGTGCCGATGACCGCGCCCGATTCCGTCAGCCCATGTGACACGCTGGCATCCCGGTCACGCGCCAGTCCGAAGTCCATCACCACCGGCCGCAGCCGCCCGCCGCCCAGCCGCTCGAGCATGATGTTGCTGGGCTTCAAATCGCGGTGGATGATCCCCTCCTCGTGCGCGAGGTGCATGGCCTGGGCGACGTCACGCATGACCTGGACTTTTTCGATGAGGGATAGGGCCTGGCCGGCGCGATCCAGCGACGCGCCATCGATAAGCTCCATGGCGATGTAGGGCTTTCCGTCGACAAAGCCGGCTTCGTGAATTTTGCAGATGTGCGGGCTGGTCAGGCGGGCCTGGGCTCGTGCCTCTTGCAGGAAGCG